>NZ_JBEPFC010000236.1:0-6602 GCF_040301705.1 Streptomyces sp. NPDC000151
CCGCCGACCTCGTCGCCGCCGAGCTCCGCCGCTACCCCGCCGAGGAGCTGCCGCCGCGCTGGCCCGCGCAGCTGCGCGAGGCGGGCGCGGAGGTCTGGTGGCCGGACGACGGCGGTTACCCGGACGCGCTGGCCCGGCGCCGCCGCACCACCCGCTTCGAGGCGCTCTGCGCCGTCCTGGAGGTACTGCGGGTCCTCGGCCGACTGCCCCGCGTCACGCCTACGGGGCCGGTGCCGGGGGCGCGGGGCACGCGCACGGCCGGTGCGGCCGGTGCGGCCGGGTCCGGCACTTGCGGGGCGGGGTCCGGCACTCGCGGGGCGGGGTCCGGCACCCCGGCGGCCGGAGAGCCGCGCGTCCTCGGCCGCATCCGGGGCCTGCTCGCCAAGGCCGAGTCCACCGCCTTCCCCGAAGAGGCCGAAGCCCTCTCCGCGAAGGCCCAGGAGCTGATGGCCCGGCACAGCGTCTCCGAGGCGCTGCTCGCGGGCGCCGAGCCCACCGGCGGCCCGGAGACCCTGCGCATCGGCGTCGAGGGCCCGTACGAGAGCGCCAAGGCGCTGCTCCTGGACGCGGTGGCCGTCGCCAACCGCTGCCAGGCGGTCTGGTCCCCGGAAGTCGCCTTCACCACCCTCGTCGGCTTCCCGTCCGACCTGGACGCCGCCGAACTGCTCTACACCTCCCTTCTCGTCCAGGCCACCACGGCCATGAACCGCGCGGCCGACACCCTCCCCCAAGCTCTTAAGGGGCAGGGAGGTGCCCCCATCGCCCGCGGCAGATCCCGCCGCACCAAGGATTTCCGCCAGTCCTTCCTCGCCGGATACGCCTCGCGCATCCGCGACCGCCTCACCGACGCCGCCGACCACGTCACCTCCGAGGCCGCCGAGGGCACGCCGGACCTGCTGCCGGTACTGGCCGCCCGCGACCTCGCGGTCCAGGAACGCACCGGCGCGCTCTTCCCCGAGACCACGGCCGTACGGATGCGCGGCGTACGGGACGCGGAGGGCCTCCACCAGGGCGCGGCCGCGGCGGACCGGGCCCGACTGGACCACCGCCGCCGGTAGGGCCTGCCGCCTCGCCGGCCTCAACTCCCCCACTGGTAACGTCACTTACGTCACTTACTGGTGGCCCGGTACGTGCCGGTACCGGCCGGGAGGGGAGCGGGTGGCATGACGGACGCCGACGCACACACGGAGTCGAGGTCGCCGTCGACATCGACATCGACATCGACATCGACACCGACATCGATGTCCCGGATCAACACCGGGGTCGCGCACAACGCCCGGGTCTGGAACCACTGGCTCGGCGGCAAGGACAATTACGCCGTCGACCGCGCGGTCGGTGACCACGTCACCGGCCTGTACCCGAGCATCGGCGAGGTGGCACGCGCCGACCGCGCGTTCCTCGGCCGGGCCGTGCGCCACCTCGCGGGGGCCGGCATCCGCCAGTTCCTGGACATCGGTACCGGCCTGCCCACCGCCGACAACACCCACGAAGTCGCCCAGCGCGTGGCCCCCGACGCCCGCGTCGTCTACGTCGACAACGACCCCATCGTCCTCACCCACGCCCGCGCGCTGCTCACCAGCGCCCCGGACGGCGCCACCGACTACATCGACGCGGACGCGCAGGACCCGGACGCGATCCTCCACGCGGCCGCCCGGACTCTCGACCTCGGCCGGCCCGTCGCGATCATGCTCCTCGGCATCCTCAACTTCGTGCTCGACACCGAGCGGGCGCAGCGGACCGTGGACCGGCTGCTCGCCGCCGTACCGTCCGGCAGCCACCTCGTCCTCACCCACCCCACCCTCGAACTGGGCGGCGAGGGCAACGCCGAGGCCATGCGCTTCTGGAACGAGAACGCCACCCCGCCCATCACCGCCCGCACCGGCGAACAGATCGCCCGCTTCGCCGCGACCCTGGACCTCCTCCCACCCGGCCTGGTCTCCTGCACCCGCTGGCGCCCGACCCCCACCCCGGACGGCAGCCCCACCGACCCCCCGCAGCTGGCCCAATACGCCCTAGTGGCCCGCAAGCCCTAATTCCCCGGCACCCTCCCCCTCCCCCCTTCTCCTCTCTTCTCCCCCCTTCCGTCCCTTGACCCCGGGGGTTGACGGTCTGGTGTCACCGGGCGTGGAGCGGGCACACCAAGAAAACGCACCTGACAAGTGATCAAGTGATCAGCCGGCGCGGCCGCGGCAGTTCCGGGCCCGCCGCCGGCGCGGAGAGGAGCAGCGGTGGCCAAGACGCTCGTGGTGGTCGGTGCCGGGCCGGGTCGGGGCATGGGGGTGGCCCGCGCGTTCGGGCGCCACGGCTTCCGGGTCGGGCTCGTCGCCCGTACGAAGGACCGGCTGGACGCCCAGGTCGCCGAGCTGGCCGGGCTGGACATCCCCGCCGCCGCGTTCCCCGCGGACATCCGCGACCGCGACGCGCTGGCCGCCGCGCTCGCGCAGGCGACCGAGACGCTGGGCCCCGCCGACGTACTGGACTACGCCCCCGGCCCCTCAGGCCCGGTCACGCACGCCGCGCAGACCACCGCCGCCTCGGCGTCCGCCCAGTTCGACCTGTACGTCCTGGGCGCGATCACCGCCGTGGGCCAGGTACTCCCGGACATGCTCGCCCGCGGCTCCGGCACGCTACTCGTCACCACCGGCGCCGCGGCGACGGTCCCCACCCCCTCCCTGGCCAACGCCGGCCTGGCCATGGCCGCCCTCCGCAACTACGCCCAAACCCTCCACGCCGAACTGGCCCCCCACAACATCCACACAGCCACAATCACGATGACGTCCCCACCGACGTCCCCGACCGCAGCAGACACGATCGGCGCGGCCTACTACACCCTCTACGAACACCGCACTCCGGCCGAAGCCCACATCAGCCCCACGGGAGCCCTCACCCCGCAATCTCCACAGCCCTCTCAGCCCTCCGCCTGAGCCACTCCCACCGGGCAGGAGACGCCCGTGCCGCCGATGCCGCAGTAGCCTGCGGGGTTTTTGTCGAGGTACTGCTGGTGGTAGGGCTCGGCCGGGTAGAAGGGGCCGGCCGGGAGGAGTTCGGTGGTGATGTCGGCGTAGCCGGATGCGGTGAGGACCTTTTGGTAGGCCTCGCGGGAGGCTTCGGCGGTCTGCTGTTGGGCGGGGGAGTGGGTGTAGATCGCGGAGCGGTACTGCGTGCCGACGTCGTTGCCCTGGCGGAAGCCTTGGGTGGGGTCGTGGGACTCCCAGAAGACCTTGAGGAGGGTGGCGTAGGAGACCTTCGACGGGTCGAAGACGACGCGGACGGCTTCCGTGTGGCCGGTGTGGCCGCTGCAGACCTCTTCGTACGCGGGGTTCGGAGTGTGGCCGCCCTGGTAGCCGACGAGGGTGGTCCATACGCCGTCGGTCTGCCAGAACTTGCGCTCGGCGCCCCAGAAGCAGCCCAGCCCGAAGTCGGCGATCTCCAGGCCCTCCGGGTAAGGGCCGAGCAGGGCGTTGCCGAGGACGGTGTGGCGGTCGGGGACCGTGAACTCCGGCTCGGGGCGGCCCTTCAGTGCCTCGTCGGCGGAGGGGAGGTGGTTCTTGAAGCGGGAGAACAGCATCGTGATCAGGCTCCGGAGGGACGAAGGACGAAGGATGGAGGACGGGGACGGAGTACGGGGACGACGGAGGGGGTGTTGGGCGGCGGGTGGAGTGTCGACCGGTAAACGTTCCGGGCGCGTGGGGAATTCCGGTCAGAACGGGGGGTGGTCCGGGGGCAGTGTCGCGGGGGTGCCGCCCTGGGACTCCCAGCCGGCTACGGCGAGGGCGCGGTAGGTGGCGTACGCGGCGGCCGGCTGGGGGTGGTACGACCAGGGCATCGCGCCGACGTGGCCGTCCACCAGGCGCAGCTGCTCCATGGCCTCGGCGTACCGCTCCGCCTGGACGAGGAACCAGATGAGGAGGTGGCGGACGTGCGGCGCCACCGGGTGGTCGGCGGGGGCCTGGCGCAGTGCGTAGTGCGCCCCCTCGACGGCCCGTTCGACGACCGCGCTCTGGAAGAGGCTGCGGACCATGTTGGCCTCGGGGAGGTGGTCGAAGACGGAGAAGAGCGGAAGGGCGGGCAGGAGCGACTTCGCGGGGGCGCCCGCGGCCGCGCGTTCGGTGAACGCGTCGGCGTCCTCCTTGGAGCCGTGCCACTTCTCCGACCAGTACGGCAGCGCGGCCAGATGCGCGCCCATGTGGTGCGGGGCGCGCTGGATCACCTTGGACCAGAGCTCTTCGTAATCGGGGCGGCGGTCGCCGAGGCCGCGGGCCACGGCCAGTTCGATGATGTACGGGACCGGGCTGCCGGGGGCGAGGAGGGTGGCCTCGCCGCAGACCGTGCGGGCCTCTTCCAGGATCATGCGGAAGTCCTGCGAGCCGGGGTCGCGCATGGCCTGGACGACCAGGAACTGGGCGTGCGACTGGGCGCCGCCGGAGTCCTTGGGGGCCTCGGAGCGCCACGTGCGCAGCCAGATGCCGCCCCGGGACCCGCCCGGCGCATCGCTGTGCGCACTCGGCGCACCGTCCCCCTCGTGCGCCGACGCGAACGCCGCGGCGCCCGCCAGCGACTGCACGCGCTGCCACCGCCGCTCGTCGCCCTCGGGCGTCCCGGCCAGCAGCCGGGACGCCGGCCGCCAGTCCTGCGTGCGGGCGATCTCCGCCAGCGCCTCCGTCAGTTCCGGGTCGGGCCCGGGCAGCCGTGCGTCCAGCTGCTCGGCCGGGACGAAGCCGTAGCCCGCCATCGGGTCGGCGACCGATGCCAGGCCCTGCCCGGCCTGCTGGAGCGCGCGCCGGCGCCGCGCCAGGGGATAGCCGATCAGCCCCGCGATCGCGAGGAGGGCGATGAGGGCGAGCAGTACGTCCATGAGCAGTCAGTCGTTCCCAGGTCGGTCGGTCGGTCGGGCGGTCGGTCGGGGCGACCGATAGGTCGACCGATGGGTCGGCCGAGCGGGAGTCGGCCGGGTCGGTCGTGTCGGTCGTGTCGGGCGGAGGTGAGGTCCGGCGGCACGGTGTCTTGTTCTCTTTCCACTCTCCAGCGAAGCAGAAAGTTCCTGACCGCGTGCGCGCCTGTGGAGGACTACCCTCGTCAGCCATGAGTGATCAGCGCGGACAGCGCCACCAGCACTTCGAAACTCTCGCTATTCACGCAGGTCAGGAGCCCGACCAGGCGACCGGCGCGGTAGCGGTGCCCATCTACCAGGTTTCCACTTACAAGCAGGACGGCGTGGGCGGGCTGCGCGGCGGTTACGAGTACAGCCGCAGCGCGAACCCGACCCGTACGGCCCTGGAGGAGAACCTCGCGGCCCTGGACGGCGGCCGCCGCGGCCTCGCCTTCGCCTCCGGCCTCGCCGCCGAGGACTGCCTGCTGCGGACCCTGCTCGTCCCCGGTGACCACGTCGTCATCCCCGATGACGCGTACGGCGGCACGTTCCGCCTCTTCGCCAAGGTCGCCGAGCGCTGGGGCGTGGAATGGTCGGTCGCCTCCTCCTCCGACCCGCGGGCCGTACGGGAGGCCATCCGGCCGCGTACGAAGGCCATCTGGGTCGAGACGCCCAGCAACCCGCTGCTCGGCATCACCGACATCGCCGCCCTCGCCGACGTCGCGCGCACCGCGGGCGCGAAGCTCGTCGTGGACAACACCTTCGCCAGCCCCTACCTCCAGCAGCCGCTCGCACTCGGCGCCGACGTGGTCGTGTACTCGACGACCAAGTACATGGGCGGCCACTCCGACGTGGTGGGCGGCGCGCTGGTCGTCGACGACGACGCGCTGGGCGAGGAGCTGGCCTTCCACCAGAACGCGATGGGCGCGATCGCCGGGCCGTTCGACGCGTGGCTGGTCATGCGCGGCATCAAGACGCTCGCCGTACGGATGGACCGGCACAGCGCCAACGCGGCGCGGGTCGCCGAGCTGCTGGCCGCGCACCCGAAGGTGACCAAGGTGTACTACCCGGGCCTCCCGGACCACCCCGGCCACGAGACCGCCGCCAAGCAGATGCGGTCCTTCGGGGGCATGGTGTCCTTCCAGGTCGCGGGCGGGGAGCAGGCCGCGGTGGACGTCTGCGACCGGGCGCAGCTGTTCACGCTGGGCGAGTCGCTGGGCGGCGTGGAGTCGCTGATCGAGCACCCGGGCCGGATGACGCACGCCTCGGCGGCGGGCTCCGCGCTGGAGGTGCCGGCGGACCTCGTACGCCTGTCGGTCGGCATCGAGTCCGTCGACGACCTGCTCGCGGACCTGACACAGGCGCTGGGCTAGGCACCGCGCTGTACGCACCGGCCGGGCGCCGCACATGGGCCCGGCCGGGGCCCGGCGGATTCGGGTCACCCCGTCCTCGTCACCACCCCTCCAGCGGCGGTGTCGTACGCGTCGGCGGGGGCATCCACGGCTGCTGGGTGACGGCCCAGAGCGTGAATGCCGCGGCCGCCAGGAACAGCAGCAGCCAGCCGGCCCGCTCCAGTCGGCGCCGCCGCGACAGCAGTCGGCGCCCGCGCGCGGCGGCCCGCAGCGCGAGGTCGGGCGGGACGAGGGGGTGCGGCCCGTCGAGCATCCGCCGCACCTCCGCCTCCTTGCGGTCGGGCGGGCTCACGTCGCCACCGCCCCGGCCGCGGCGCGCG
>NZ_JBEPFC010000237.1:0-6427 GCF_040301705.1 Streptomyces sp. NPDC000151
GCTCCGCCTCCCGGTCCGCGGCGTGCACGACCGTACGGAGCGCGGCGCCCGTCTCCCGGGCGCCGCGCAGCGCCAGCAGCACGCTGAACCGCCCGCTCGGCGGCGCCGCCGGCGGCAGCACGTCGTCCGCGCTGCGGACTTTCCCGGCCGCGCCGGGGGAGTCGCCGGTCAGCCCGGCCAGCGTCCACGGGTCGACGCCCGCGACCACCACGTCGGCGTCCGCCACCCGCCCGTCGGCCAGCTCCACCCCGGCCGCCCGGCCGTCCTTGACGACCAGCCGCCGCACCTCGGCACCGAAGGTGAACTCCACCTTCCTGGCCAGGCAGCGCTCGTACAGTGCCGTGGCCAGCGCGCGCAGCCCGCCGCCGATGTACCACGAGCCGAAGGTCTGCTCCATGTACGGCAGGACCGTGGCGCTCGCGGGGGCGGTGCGCGGGTCGAAGCCGTACGCCAGCGCGTGGCTCTCCAGCAGCGCCACCAGCCGCGGGTCCTTGAGCTCCAGGGCCGCGACCTCGGCGAGGGTGCGCGCCGGGCGCCGCTTGAGCAGGCCCTTGTGGCCGACGGCCGGATACGGCTCGCGGCCCAGCACCCGCCAGTCGGGCCACAGCGGCTCCTCCAGCAGCGGCCGACGGGTCCGGTCCCAGGCTTCCCGGGCGCGGCCCAGCAGCGCGCTCCAGCGCTCGCCCGCGCCCGCGCCGAGCGCCCGGTCCAGCGCCTCGGTGACGCCGGCCCGCGAGGCGTTCGGCAGGAGGACCTCCGTGCCGTCCGCGAAGACGTGCCGGCTCGCCGGGTCGACCTGGACCAGGCCGACCACGCTCTCCAGCGGCTCGCGGCCGGTCTTGACGAACAGGTCCCGCTGCACGGCCGGGAGGTGCAGCAGCCCGGGACCGGTGTCGAAGCCGAAACCGGCGCGCTCGAACCGCCGCAGTGAGCCGCCATGGGTCTCGCCGCGCTCCCACACCGCCACCCGGTGGCCCGCGACGGCCAGCCGGGCGGCGGCCGCCATCGCGCCCGTCCCGGCGCCGATCACCGCAATCCGTGCCATGTCCGTGACTTTATCGGCGACCACTGACAACGCCGCCGGGCGCCCTCACCTCAGGCGCTCGGGCACGAAAAAAACGCGCTGCCCTGGCACGGATCGTTCCCCCTTCGATCCGACCAGGACAGCGCGTCCCCCGTGCTTCCCCCGTTCCACCGGGTTTCCCCGGCTTCCCCCGTGCCGCCGAGTTGCCTCGGCGTCCCCCGTGCTCCCCCGTGGAGCGTGGAGCCCCATTCCCCCGTGGCTCCCCCGTGGAGCCCCGCTTCCCCCGTGGCTCCCCCTGCCACGTCGGGGAGGCCGTACCGTTCCGCCGCCCCGTGTCGGCGGTACCGGCGCCGGCTTCCCCTCCGTGGCCTCCACTTTCCCGTCTGCGCAGGTCGCGGCCCATCCGCGTACCTACTCATCTCCCCTTCTGAGTACGTGTACTCAGGGCTGGGTGCTCATCCTCAGGAGCGGCCGGTTCCGGCCTCGGCACCGGCGCCTCCCGCGCCCTGATGGCCGCTCACCCGTCCTTGGAGCAGCCGGGAGAGCGCCGCGTGCACATCGTCGATCGACCGGTCCGGCTGGAAGGACTGCCAGTCCAGCGCTGCCACCAGCACCATCCCGAACAGCGCGGAAGCCGTCAGCGGGATGTCGATCTCCTCGCTCAGCTCGCCGCCTGCCACCGCGTCCCGGATGACGTCGGCGACCACGGAGACGGCCCGTTCCCGCACCATCAACAGCGTGGAGTTCCACGTCCGGTTCGTGCGCCACAGCTCGGCGACGAACAGCTGGGTGAGCGCCGGGTACTGCGAGATGAAGTACAGCCCCGCGTGGATCATCGCGTCCAGCGCGTCGACCCGGGAGCCGCCCCGCTCCGCCACCTCGTCGGCGGCGTTCTGGAGCGAGGCGGCCAGCATCTCCACGCCGTGCCGGAGCAGCTCTTCGAAGAGCACGTTCTTGCTCGCGAAGTTGTAGTAGACCGTGCCCTTCGCGACACCGGCCCGCTCGGCGATCTCGTCCACCGTGGTGGAGGAGAAACCCTGTTCGGCGATGAGCGTCACCGCGGCCTCGAAGAGCTTGCGCCGGGTCGCCTCACGACGCGTGTTGGAGCTGTCCATGGAGGCGATTGTGCCCCCTGCGGACGGCACCGCGGTCCGCGTGCTCACAGGCTGAGCTCCGGGTGCAGGTCCTTCATCCGTACGACCTGCCGGCCCCGCGCTGTCCACGTGGTGAGCGCGAGCGCGCCCACGGTGAAGGCCGCCAGCACGAGGCCGCCCTGCCACACCGGTGTCAGGTCACCGCCCGTGATGAGGCGGCGCAGCCCTCCCACGATGTACGTCATCGGCAGGTACGGGTGCAGCGCGTTGAAGAAGCCGGGGCTGGTCTGCACGGGGTACGTACCGCCCGCCGAGGTCAGCTGGAGCATCAGCAGCGCCAGCACCAGGATCCGGCCCGCGGCGCCGAATTGCGCGTTCAGCCACTGCACGATCGCCGCGAAGCAGGCCGTGGCCAGTACCAGGAACCCGATCGTGCCCGCCGCGTTCACCATCTCCAGGCCCAGCCCGAAGTGCAGCACGGACATCAGGGCGGCGATCTGCAGCACCCCGATGGCGAACACCGGGAGCCAGCCGGACACCGCGGTCCGCAAGGCGCTCGCGCCGGCCGCCAGCGCCCGCCGGTTCAGCGGCTGGATCAGCATGTAGGCGACCATCGCGCCGACCCACAGGGACAGCGGGATGAAGTACGGGGCGAAGCCCGTCCCGTAGTTGGGCGCCTTGTGCGCCGAGCCCGAGGCGAGCTGCACCGGGTCGGACATCACACCCGTACGGGCGTCCCGCTGGTCCTTGTCGTAGTCCGGGATCTGCTTGACACCGTCGTGCAGCCCGCCGGCCAGCTTCGCCGAGCCGTCGGACAGCTTGAACATGCCGCCGTTCAGGGTCTCGGCGCCGTTCTTCAGCTTGCCCACGCCCTCGTCCAGGTCGCCGGCACCGGTCTGCAGCCTGCCCATACCGGTGTCCAGGTCGGTGCCGCCCTTCTTGGCGGTGCCGGTCCCCTTGTGCAGGTCGCCCGCTCCGGTGGCCAGCTTGTCGGCACCGGTGGCCACCGCGTGCGCGCCCTTGTTGAGCTCGTTGACCTGCTTGACGGCCGTGTCCAGGTCCTGGCCGAGCGTGGGGCCGTGTTCGGCCAGCGTGCTCGCGAGCCGGTGCACCTCGTCCAGGTCCTTGGCCAGCTGGGCCAGGTTCTTCTCGTTCTGGACCAGGCCGCTGACCTCCTCGGCCTTGTCGGCCGCCGCATCGGACTTGTCCCGCATGTCCTTGAGCTCGGTGCAGGAGACGTCGCGGTCGGTCAGGGAGTTCTCGCAGCGCAGCTTGTAGAAGGCCGCGACCTGGTTGGCCAGCGCCCGGGAGGTGGTGGCCCCGTCCGAGGCGGCCTTCGGCAGCTTGTCGAGGTTGTCCCGGATGGCCTGCGAGCCGTCGGCCACCAGGCGCGCGGCATCGCCGATCTCCTTGCCGTGCGCGCGCACGAAGGGGCCCACCGCCTTGTCGGCCTCGTTCACCTTGTCGGCGAGCTTCTGGGTGCCGTCGGCCACCTGGCCCGCGCCCTTGGAGACCTGACCGGCCCCGGTGTCGAGCTTGCCCGCCCCGGAGTCGAGGTCCTTCAGGCCGTTCGCCAGGTCGTGGCTGCCCTTCTTGGCGGTGTCGACGCCGTCGGCCAGGTCGCTGCTGCCGTTCTTGGCGCTGTCCAGGCCGTTCTTCAGGTCGCCGGTGCCCTTCTTGGCCTGCCCGATGCCGCCCTTGAGCTCGGAGGCGCCGTCGGCCGCCTTCTGGGTGGCGTCGTGCAGGTCGGAGAACGACACGAAGATCTTGTCCAGGAAGCCGCGCGAGGACTTCGCGGACGCCGCGGAGCGCACCTCGGAGAAGACCGTCTTGGAGATCTGCCCGACGATGTAGTTGTTGGCGTCGTTCGTACGGACCTTCAGCTCGCCGGCCTCCGGGTGGTCGCCGGAGCTGGACGCGATCGAGGTGCTGAAGTCGTCGGGGACGGTCAGCGAGAGGTAGTACGTTCCGGACTCGACGCCCTTGGCCGCGTCGGCGGCGCTCACAGGGTGCCAGTCGAAGGTGTCACTGTCCTTGAGGCCCTTGACGAGGTCGTCGCCGGCGTTGATCTTCTCGCCCTTCGCCGAGGCGCCCCGGTCGGCGTTGACCAGCGCGACCGGGATCTTGTCCAGGCGCGAGTACGGGTCCCAGAAGGACCACAGGTAGAGCGCTCCGTAGAGCAGCGGCAGCAGCAGGAGGGCCACCAGCGCGGCGCGCGGCAGCTTCCCCCTGCCGAACCGCTTCAGCTCAAGCGCGGCCAGCTTCGGCGAGCGCATCCGCCGCCCCCTCCTCGTTCTCGGTGTTCTTCTCGGTGCCCGTTTCCGGCTCGGGCCGCGGCTTCTCTGGGCGCCGCGCCGTGGAGACCACGAGCGCGTCCTCGGGTGCCTGGCTGCACACCGCCAGTACCGTCGTCCCGGCAGCGGCCAGCCCGCGCAGCAGGGCCCACGCCTGCGCGCGCTCCTCGTCCGACAGCTTCAGGTCGGTGTCGTCGACGGCCAGCAGCCGCGGCGCACCGATGAGCGCCAGCGCGACGGACAGCCGCAGCGCCTCCAGCCGCTCCAGGTCCCGTACGGACGTCCGTACGCCCTTGGGCAGCGTCTCCGGATCGAGCCCGGCGGCCTCCAGGGCCGCGTCGATCCGGCCCCGGGCCTCGGCGCGGCGCTCGCGGCGCGGGCGCAGCAGGGCGCGTACCGGGCTGCCGAAGCGGCGCTGCAGCAGGGCCCGTTCGTGCAGGTGCTCGGCGACCGTGAAGGCCGGGTCGAGCTCGGCGACGCCGGGCACGTGGGCAAGCGCCGTGATGGCCCGTACGGCGGCCATCTTCTTGGGCAGCGACAGGCCGCCCACCCGGGCCTTTCCGGCGGCCGTCGTCATGCGTCCGGTGAGCGCGAGCAGCAGGCACGTGCGGCCCGAGCCGGACGGCCCCTCGATCGCGATCAGCGTGCCGGGCTCGGCCGCGATGTCGACGTCCTGGAACGCCCAGCCGCGAGGCCCTTTGACCCCGAGCCCCTGGGCCTTGACCGCCGCCCCGTGCGGGGTGCTGTCCACGGTCCCTCCCTCTTGAACTGACCAGTCAGTGCAAAAAGTATGCCGCACGGTGCCGGGGGGAGCGCAAGTCGGCCGGTACCGAAGGCGACGTGATCTGGACTACACGGAGAAAGTGCAGGTCAGGGCGATTGTCAGTGGTGTGCCTCACGATGGGTTGTGCGGTTCCGAGCCGTTATGCGACGACAGGAGGTTCGTCATGGCATCTCGTCCCACTGGGGCAGGTTCCGCTGCGTACGGTCCCCCGGGCGATGTCCATCCCGTCCTGCGCCGGACGGCCGCCCCGCCCGCCGCCCTCGACCTGCTGGCCAAGGCCCAGCGCGGCCTGGAAGAGGCGGCGTCCCTGGAAGCCCCGAACGAGCGCTTCGCGACGGCTCACCTCGCCGCCCTGCGCGCGGCTGCCGCCGTACTGGCCGTGCGGGGCCGCCCCGAGCCGACGCTCCGGCGAAGGCAGCGCATCCGCAGCGCCTGGGAGGTGCTGCCCGAGGTCGCGCCCGAATTATCGGAGTGGAGCGCCCTGTTCGCCGCCGGTGCCGAGCGCAGGGCGCGCGCCGAAGCGGGCATACCCGGGGCGGCCGGCCCCCGGGAGGCCGACGACCTCCTGCGCGCCGCCGCCCACTTCCTCCGCCTCGTCGAGCGCCTGCTGGCCCTGCAGCCGCTGCTCCCGCCACCCCGGACACGCGCCGGGTGACGGGCCGACCGGGCGCCCATCGGACGCCGCCTCGGCCGGGCGGGCGCGTGCGTGCGCGCGTCCGGAAGCGGCTTCGGCCGGAAAATGCGGGGGCGTATTCCCGGCCTTGCCATTCCCGGCTCCGCTGCCCGCTGCCCGCACTCCGCCCGTGGCTTCCGTGTCCGTCTCCGCGTTCCCGCTTTCCGCGGAGTTCCCGCCCGCGCCCGTCTTTTTCCTTCACCGCCCGGCCTTCTCCGTCCGGCCATCTCCGCCTGGCCCGGCATCGCCTTTTCCGTCCGGTGGAACGAAAGGGAATTACCGGGAAGCGCGCCCCGGTGCCGGGCGGCCGCAATTCGCCCGGGAAAGGCCCGGGACCGGCCCCCGCGCACGGCTCGGTGGTGCGCGGGCGTGGCGGAGGACCCGCGACCCCATAGGGTGGGAGGCGCCTATCAGTACATGCCCCCGCGAGGAGCCACCCGCCGTGTCTGACCCGCTGCGCCCGCGCGCCGCTGTACGCCCGCTCCCTGACGGGCGCGGTCCTGCGGCGGAAGGCCGGCTTCATCGTCACGTCGAAGGGCGGCACGGCCAACCCGGACC
>NZ_JBEPFC010000238.1:0-6412 GCF_040301705.1 Streptomyces sp. NPDC000151
GCGGCGTGACGGTGGCGGGGGACCGTCAGTGGGCGTGGCTGGACGCCCCCGACGGCCCCCACCGCTGGCCGCTGCCCGGCCCCGGCTGACCGTTCAGCCGCGGCGGACCGTGATCGTCGTCCAGGCGCCGACGTGTACGCGGTCGCCCTCCTGGAGGGGGATCGGGACGTACGGCTGGATCGGGTCCTCGCCGCCGTTGACGGTCGTGCCGTTGGTGGAGTTCTGGTCCACCACCGCCCAGCCGCCGTCCGGCTGCTGCACCAGCATCGCGTGCTGGTGCGAGACGCCCGGGTCCTCCGGCGGGCGCGCCAGGTCGATGTCCGGCGACTCGCCCGTGCTGTGCCGGCGGCGGCCGATCGTGACCTGCTGGCCGTTGAGCGGCAGCTGCTGCTCGGGGGAGTAGGCGGGGAGGTTCAGGCCGGCCGCCTCGGGGCCGCTGCGGCCCATCATCGCCATGAAGTACTCACGGTCCGGGGCGATCACCGCGACCCAGCCGGCACCGGCCGGCGCATGCCCCGAAGCCTCGCCGCCCGGGGGCCACGGCTGCTGCTCGTACGGGCCGGACTGCTGCTCGTACGGGCCGGGCGGGGTCGGGGGCGCGGACTGCTCGTAGGGCGCGGACTGCTCGTACGGCGGGGGCGGCGGGCCTGGCTGCTCGAAGGGGCCCTGCGGCCCGGGGCCCTGCGGCGCGGGCGGTGCGTACGGGCCCTGCCCCTGCTGGCCGGGCGGGGCCGGGGGCTGCGGTGCCTGCTGGCCGCCGGGCGGCGGCAGCAGCCAGTCGTCGCCGCCCTGGGACGGGGCCGGGGGCTGCGGGGCCTGCGGCTGCGGCGGCGGACCCGGCTCGCCGTAGGGCGGGGCGCCGAACGGCTGCTGCCCGGGGCCCAGCGGCTCGGCGGGCCGGTTCACCTGCGAGGGCCGCGAGCCCTGGTACTCGTACTGGTCCGGCGGGCCGGGCTGGGACGGGAAGCCGGGCGGCGGCGCGGACTGCTGCGCGGGCGCCCCGTACGACGCGGAGGTCGAGGAATGCGTCAGGAAGTTGTACCGGCAGCCCTCGCAGAACGGCGCCATGGCCTCGCGCGGCGTGCCGCACTGCGGGCACAGCTCGGCCTGGCCGGTGCCGGGGCCGGGGGCGTGGCCCGCGCCGGGCGGGGGCGGCGGGGGCGGGAAGCCGTAGCCGCCCTGCTGCGGGGCCTGCTCGGGCGGGGCACCGGGGAAGCCGGGGGGCGGAGGAGGCGGCGGAGCGACAGTGCCCGCCATGCGGTGGCCGCACACCTCGCACCAGTCTTCGGCCACTGACTGGTGGCCGTTCGGGCAGGTCGGCATGTCGGTATGTCCCCCTCCGTACCGTCTTCCAACGGTTTTACGTCTAGCTTGTCATGCGTTTGTCACTTTTTGACGCGAACTGTCTTGGTGGAGCGCGTTTCGAGCGTCATCTCGTCCGCTTCCGCGACCTTCGCCTTCAGCCGCACAGTACCGGTCACCGCGTCCACGACGTCCACCACCTTCGCAAGCAGTTTCGCAGTGTCCTCGTTCCCGGAGGCGCTCGCCAGTTGCACGGCCCGGCCCAGCCGGGCGGTCGCTCCGTCGACATCTCCGGACTTACGGGCATCCAGTCCCGACTGGATGGCCCGGGCCAGTTCCGCCTGTCCCGTGTAGTGCGCCACCTGCGGGTCGATCTGCGTCGATGCGGCCATGTCGGTCGTCCACACGGCCCGTACCAGGCCCTGCGCGAGCGTCCGGGGTGCGCCGCCGCCGGGCGCAGGGAGCACCAGTGCCACCCGCGCGGCCAGCATCTCCTGGCCGACTCCGGCGTCCGGGACCCGTACGCACACGTGGTAGTCGCGGGACTCGTCGCCCCACGAGCCGGTCGGGTAGTCACCGGCCCGCGGCCCGGCCTCGGTGCGCCGCCCGGTCAGGTCCTCGACCGTGGGCGCCACCTGCTTCACGAACTGGATCTCGGCGCCCTGCGGGGTCCACACCCGCAGGGCCACGTCCGCGACCTCCTTGCCCATCGCGGTCTCCATCATCCGCGTGAAGTCCGCGGTCAGCCCGGCCGGATCGGCGACGATGTCGGCGCTGCCCAGCAGGGCCGAGGCGATGCCGGTGACCTCCTTGACCTCCCAGTCCGTGCCCACCCCGCGCGCGTCGCAGGTGAACCGCCCGGCGCAGGCGTCCAGAGTGGCCCGCAGGTCCTCGGGCGACTCGTGTTCGTTGCGGCCGTCGGTGAGCAGGATGCCGTGCCGGATGGCGACGTCAGCGGAGTACAGCAGCCGGTCGGCCAGCCGCAGCCAGGTGCCGATCGCCGTGCCGCCGCCCGAACGCAGCCCCCGCAGCGCCTCCTTGGCCTGCGCGCGAGTGGCGGGCGACGCCTGCGCGAGGCGGCCGCCGCCCGGGTAGACCTCGGCGGCCTGGTGGGTGCCGGCGACCACCGCGAAGGCCACCCCGTCGCGCAGCGTGTCGATCGCCGCCGCCGTGGCGTCGCGGGCGCCTCGCATCTTGGTCGGCGGGTACTCCATCGAGCCGGAGGAGTCGACCATGATCACCACAGCGGCGTCCGGGGCGCCGCCCGGCGCGGGCACCGGCTGACCTGCGGCGTCGGCGAGCGGCCGGCCGCCGGAGGTGCCGCCGCCGGTGGCGGTGACCGTGGCGATGGCGTGCACCTCGCGGCCGCCCTCGGGGAGGTACTCGTTCTGGTACACCTCCACGGAGAACTGCGGGACCGTGGACTTCGAGAAGTTGGCCATCTCTTCCGCTCCTTGACGCTCCGTCGTGCTCGTCGGCATGCGGGCGGGCGGAAGTACCCCAGGCCGTCCCCCCGTCGGCACCTCCCCAGGTGCCGGACCGTTCCACTGCGATTGCCGCAGTTACTGCGATGTGGCGTTGCTGCGGTGACTCACGCCGATACTGCCCCGGTCGTGGGGACCGGGAACGGCACCACGGCCACTGTTACGTTGTCGTGGCCCCCGCTGTCCAGAGCGTGGCGGACGAGCGTTCGCGCGCTGTGCAGCGGGCGTTCACCTGCGTCCGGGGGCAGCAGCGCCGCCAGTTCGGCCGCCGCCTCGCTGTAGTTCCACAGGCCGTCGGTGCACACCACGACCACGCCCGGGCGGTCAGGGCGGAACGCGGCGGTGTGCGGCTGGAGGTCGTACGCGTCGGCACCCAGCCAGCCGGTGATGGCGTGGGCCCGGTCGTCGGCGTACGCCTCGGCCTCCGTCATCAGGTTGTTCGCCACCATCTGCGCGGCCCAGGAGTCGTCCTCGGTGAGCCGGGCGCCGGGCGCGGTGCGGTCGTCGGGGATCCAGTACGCGCGGCTGTCGCCGACCCAGCCGATGGTCAGCACCCCGGCGGCCACGATGGCCGCGACGAGCGTGCAGGCCGGGGCGTTCTGCTGGCGGTACGGGTCGCGCGGGTGCTCGGGCGTCTCGGCGAGCGCGTCGACGGACTTGGCGGCGGCCAGGATCGCGTCGTGCATGGCCTGCTGCGGGTGGGCCTCCCGGGGCAGCGCCGCCAGCAGCGACTCGGCGGCCGTCTCGGCGGCGGCCTGCGAGGCCTCGTCGGGCCGGGTCGCGGAGGAGACGCCGTCGCAGACCACGGCGAGCACCGCCGGGGAGCCGTCGGCGAGCGCGGCGTCGGCGACGGTGAAGAAGTCCTCGTTGCGGTGGTGGCGGTGGCCGCGGTCGCTGACGGCGGCGACCCGCTCCAGCTCGCGCTCGAAGTGATCGCGCTCGCGGGGCTGGGCGTGGCCGCAGTGCTCGCAGTAGCCGTCCTCGTCGACGGTGCCGGTACGGCAGGCCACGCAGACCTTGGCGCCGAAGGACTCACGGGGATCGGCCGGGCCGTCCGCTGCCGAGCCGTCCACGCCGTCCGCTTCGGCTTTGCCGTCCGCGCCGTCCGCGCCGTCCGCGCCGTCCGCGCCGTCCGCGCCGTCCGAGCCGCCCGAGCTGTCCGGCGAGCTGCCCGAGCCGTCCGGGAGCCGGTTCGCGGGAACGGGCGGCGGGGCCGCCGCACCGTATGCCCCGGCCGCCGCGTCGTCCGGCGCCACCGCGGAGATGTCCGCACCGCACACGCCGCAGAAGTTGTCCCCCGGCTCCAGCGGCTCGGCGCATCCCGGGCACCGGGAAGGACCTGTCACTGCCATCTCACACCCACGTCCTGGGGCGGAAGCGGTTGGCCCGCTCCACCAGTTCGATCCTCTCATCACCGCGCTGAGCCAGCCTGGCGAGCAGCCGGTAGGACCGCTCCAGGCCGAAGCGCAGCCCGCGCTCGTCCACCTCGCAGCCGAGCAGGACGGGGACGGCCCCGGGCGTCGGCGCTTCCCCGGCGCGCCCGGCCAGTACCCAGTCCAGCGCGCAGCCCAGTACCTCCGTCGTCAGCGTCCCGCGGCGCTGCGCGTCCAGCCCGAAGTCCGCCAGCCGCTCGATCTGCCGGGCCGCGGCCTGCAGGTCGGGCAGCAGCGGGTCGCCGGCCGGGCGCTGCCGGAGCCGGGCCCGTACCGCGGCGATACGGGCCGCGGTGAAGTGGATCGAGGACTCCGGTACGGCCTCCAGGGCACGCACCGCGCCCATCCGGTCACCGGCCGCGAGCCGCACCCGGGCCAGCCCGAACGCCGCGCTCACATAGCTGTGATCGGTGGTCCACACCAGGTGGTAGTACTCGGCGGCGTTGTCCAGCTGGCCCAGTACCTCGGCGCAGACGCCCAGCGCGAGCTTGGGCGCGGGCTCGCCGGGGAACGCGTCGTACACCGCGTCGAAGGACAGCGCGGCGGTCTCCTTGTCGCCGGTGGCCAGGGCCACCAGGCCGCGGTACCAGACCACCCGCCAGTCCGACGCCCAGTCGGCCAGCGGGTCCGTCTCGATCTCCCGCAGCACTCTTTGGGCCAGTGACCCGTCGGCCATCTCCAGCCGGGCCCGCAGGTCGCGCAGCCGCAGCTCCAGGGAGTCGGCGGGCGCGGAGCGCAGCGCGACGACCAGCTCGGCGGGTGCCGCGGCCAGCAGACCGGCCAGGAAACCGGCGTTCGGATCACCGGGGTCCACCCGCGGCGCCGGGAGCGCCAGCACGGTGGCCGCCGTGTCCACGGTGCGCAGCACGGGGCCCGGGCTGCCGTACCCGGGAAGCGGGGACACCTCGTACGACAGCTGCGCCGGGATCGACGGCGTGGCCGGTGCCGCGCCCACGAGGCCCGCCGACGGGCCCCGGCCCGGCAGGGCGGCGACCGTCTGCTTCCGCCGGCCCCAGCGGCCGGGCGGCGCGGCCCGCCCGCCCAGCAGCGAGCTGTCCCCGTCCACCGCCGGCATCAACTCGGTGTCGACCACCCGCAGTTCCGGACCGAACAGCTGGGAGAGCGCGGGCCGCTGCTCGCCGGTCTGCAGCGCGACGACCTCGCGCAGCACGCCGGTCAGCTGCTCGGCCATCTCCTCGGCGGAGGCGAACCGGCGCGCCGGGTCGGGGTCCGTGGCCCGTACGAGCAGCCGGTAGAAGGACTCGTAGCGGCGGAACACCTCGATGTGCTCGGGGTCCGGCAGCGAGTCCGCGAAGACGTTGGTGTAGCCCTGGAAGTCGAAGGTGAGGACGGCGAGGGTACGCGCGACCGTGTACAGGTCGGAGGCGACGGACGGGCCGACCTCGGCGACCTCGGGCGCCTGGTAGCCGACCGTGCCGTAGATCGCGCTCTCGCGGTCGTCCATCCTGCGGACCGCGCCCATGTCGATCAGCTTGAGCTGGTCGTTCTGCTGGATCGCGTTGTCCACCTTGAAGTCGCAGTACAGAAGGTTGCGGCTGTGCAGGTGGCCGAGGGCCTCCAGCGCCTCGATGCCGTACGCGCAGGCCTGCTCGACCGGGAGCGGATCGCGCCGCCCCTGGGGCGTGCGCCGCCCGTTGGCGATCTCCTTGAGGGACTTGCCGCCGACGTACTCCATGACGATGTAGCCGTCGAGGCTGCCGGTCGCCTGGTCGAGGTGTTCGACGAAGTTGTAGATGCGGACGATGTTGGAGTGCTCGATCTCGGCGAGGAAGCGGCGCTCGGAGACCGCGACCGCCAGCGCCTCCTCGTCGCCGGTGTCCAGCAGGCCCTTGAGCACCACCCACCGGTCGGAGACCGCGCGGTCCACCGCGAGGTAGATCCAGCCCAGCCCGCCGTGCGCGAGACAGCCCGCGACCTCGTACTGGCCGTGCACCACATCGCCGGCCCGCAGCTTCGGCATGAAGCTGTACGGGTGGCCGCACTTGGTGCAGAAACCTTCCGTACGCCCGGGCCGCCCGCTGCGCGCCCGGCCCACCGGCGCCCCGCAGTCGCTGCGGCTGCAGAACCGCTTGCGCTCGGGGACCTCCGGGTTCTCCAGCACGACCGTGCGCGGATCGGGCCGCGGCACGTCCGGGACCGCCACCAGCCCGGCCCCCAGCCGCCCGCGCCCCG
>NZ_JBEPFC010000239.1:0-6372 GCF_040301705.1 Streptomyces sp. NPDC000151
GACCGCCGCGCAGCCCAGGCCGGTACCGATCAGCGCCCGCCGGCGGCGCGGTGCCAGCAGCAGCCCGGCCGCCAGGCTCAGCACCGCCGCGACGGGCAGCAGCCGGCCGAGCGTCCGCACCGCCGCGTACGGACCGCGGGCCTCGGCGACCTCGTCGGACCGCAGCAGCACGAGCGTGGTGCCGGAGACATGGACGCGCTGGATCAGGCGGGCACCGGCCGGCACGGTGTGGACGAGGCGGGCCCGGGCCCGGTCGACGACGGGCTGCAGGTCGAGCACGACAGGCCGGCCGCCGGGTGAGGAGAGCGCGGTGACGAGAGAGGCGTGGGTGGTGCCGTTGACGCGGCTCCACAGGGCGGGGAAGGAACGGGAGGTGACCACACCGCGGATCTGGGTGGCCACGAACTCTCTTACTCCGCGGGTGAACCGCTCGCGCACCGCGGGGCGTTCGGCCGGCGGCACGGCGTCCACCAGGGGCGACAGGTCCACCCGGCGCATCACCTCATCGGTGATCGCGGTGACCATGTTCCGCTGGACGGCCGGGTCGCGGGAGAGCGGTGCCGTGGTGGCGGTGTAGCGGGCGGTGTCGGTCAGCTCGGCGCGCGCCCAGCCCATGGCGAGGGCCGGCGGGGCCAGGAGACAGCCGAGGACCAGCAGCACGGTGGCCAGGATGGCGCGCAGTCGGTGGCGGGCCGGTACGCGGCGTGCGGGCGGAGCACCGGTGCGGGCCGGCGCGCTCGCTGCCATGTCTCCTCCGTTTCACGTGAAACCGAAACCCGTCCCGAGTAACCCGACACGACCACCTCATCACAGGCACGGAGAAGTCCGGCGTCGCGCCGCCCGCCGACGCGCCGTTGCGGACGGCCGTTCAGTGGTCGTGCGGCCCCGAGCGGTGCACCGGCCCGTGCGTGTCCGCGCAGTGGGCGCCGGAGGGCTGGTCGGCGTCGGCGTCCTGGCGGTCCCCGATGCGCAGCAGCTCCCCGCCGCCGTCCTGTTCGCCCAGGTGGTCGACCTGGAGCGTGGCGTGCGTGATGCCGTACTCCGCGGCGAGCAGCTCCTGCAGCGTGCGGCGGACCTTGTGGCAGTCGCCGCCGGGCGCGACCAGTACGTGCGCGGAGAGCGCGGGGTCGCCGGAGGTGATCTCCCAGACGTGCAGGTCGTGGACCTCCACGACCTGGTCGGCGGCGACCAGCCGGTCGCCCAGCGCGTCCGGGTCCACCCCGGCGGGCGCGGCCTCCATGAAGATCCGGCCCGAGTCGCGCACCAGGCCGATGCCGGCCTTGAGCATCAGCGCGACCACCAGCAGCGATGCGATGGCGTCCGCCCGGGCGAAGCCGGTGGTCAGCACGACCGCACCGGCCACCGCCGTGGCGATGAAGCCGAACAGGTCGGTGAGGATGTGCTGGTAGGCGCCCTCGACGTTCAGGCTGGAGCGATTGGCCTTCGAAAGGCACCAGGTCGCGACGAGGTTCACCACGACCCCGGCGAGGGCGGTGACGAGGACCAGGCCGCCGGTGACCTCGGGCGGCTCCAGGAGCCGGGTGACCGCCTCGTACGCCAGCCAGACCGACAGCACCAGCAGCGTGACGCCGTTGGCCTGCGCGGAGAGGATCTCGGCGCGCTTGAGGCCGTACGTGTAGCCGCCGCGCGCCGGACGGGCCGCCAGCCGCATCGCGATCAGCGCGAGCACGATCGAGGCGGCGTCGGTGAGCATGTGGGCTGCGTCGGAGATCAGCGCCAGGGACCGGGCGACGAAGCCGATCACGACCTCGACGGCCATGAACGCGGTGATCAGGATCAGCGCGGCCCGCAGCCAGCGGCGGTCCGCGTCCGCGGCCACCGCGTGGGAGTGGCCCGAGTGATCGCTGTGCGCGTGGGCGTGCCCCGTCATGGCCCACTCCCTCCTGGGTCGGGCGGCAAGGCTGCCGCAAAGCCGCTCGAACGAAGCAAACCGCACTTCGGCAAAAGATCCAAAGGCTGCATCGGTACCCGTTGTCATTCCCCGGAAGTCTGCGCATCGCCGCAGGTCAGGGCGGTAACCGCAAAAGTGGTTGCAGAGGCCGTCTTGAAAGGGCGACGAGCAGGAACGATCTTGGTGGGGATCGCAGCACCCCCACCCACACACTCCCAGGGAGCGTTCTTGGCCGCGAACCGAGAAGCGAACCGAGAAGCGAACCGAGCAGTGCCGGACCGAGCAGCGCCGGACATGCTGTCGCCGGAGTTCACGGCGGATCCGTACGCCGCGTACCGCGTCCTGCGCGACGACTTCCCGCTGCTCCACCACGAGGCGACCCAGAGCTACATAGTGTCCCGGTACGAGGACGTCGAACGGGCCTTCAAGGACCCGGCGTTCACCACCGACAACTACGACTGGCAGCTGGAGCCGGTGCACGGCCGGACCATCCTGCAGATGAGCGGCCGCGAGCACTCCGTACGGCGTGCGCTGGTCGCGCCCGCCTTCCGCGGCGTCCCGCTCCAGGAGACCTTCCAGCCGGTCATCGAGCGCAACGCGCGCGAGCTGATCGACGGCTTCCGCGACGCGGGCCGGGCCGACCTCGTCGCGCAGTTCGCGACCCGCTTCCCGGTCAACGTCATCGTCGACATGCTCGGCCTGGACCGCGCCGATCACGACCGCTTCCACCGCTGGTACACCGCGATCATCGGCTTCCTCGGCAATCTGAGCCAGGACCCGGAGGTCGCGGCGGCCGGGCTGCGCACCCAGGAGGAGTTCGCCGCGTACATGCTTCCGATCATCCGGGAGCGGCGCGAGAACCTCGGCGACGACCTGCTCTCCACCCTCTGCGCCGCCGAGATCGACGGCACGCGGATGAGCGACGAGGACATCAAGGCGTTCTGCAGTCTGCTGCTGACCGCGGGCGGCGAGACCACCGACAAGGCGATCTCCAGCATCATGCACAACCTGCTGCGCCACCCCGAGCAGCTGGCCGCCGTGCGCGCGGACCGGTCGCTGATCGAGCGGGCCTTCGCGGAGACGCTGCGGTTCACTCCCCCGGTCCACATGATCATGCGCCAGACGGCGGAGGAGGTCACGATCGGCGGCGGCAAGGTGCCGGCCGGGGCTACGGTGACCTGCCTGATCGGCGCGGCGGGCCGGGACGAGCGGCGGTACGCCGACCCGGACACCTTCGACATCTTCCGCGCCGACCTCAAGGCGACGACGGCCTTCTCCGCCGCCGCCGACCACCTGGCCTTCGCGCTCGGCCGGCACTTCTGCGTCGGCGCTCTGCTGGCCAAGGCCGAGGTGGAGGCCGGCGTCGGGCAGCTGCTGGACGCGCTGCCGGACGCGGCGCTCGAGGACGGCTTCGTCCCGCGGGAACAGGGCGTCTTCACCCGCGGCCTGGACGCGCTGCCGGTCCGCTTCACGCCGGTGGGCTGACGCGGACGGACCGGGTGCTGTACGGGTACGGCCCGTACGGCACCCGTGGTGTCAGGCCGGCCCCGGCGTGTACGTCGGCGTGAACGACACCGGCAGCCCCGTCAGCCCCCGCATCCACAGCGACGGGTGCCAGACCAGGTCCCCGTCGGGCACCGCGAGCACCACGTCCGGCAGCCGGTCCAGCAGTACCTCCACCGCGGCGCGCGCGATCACCTCGGCCAGCTGCGGCGCCGGGTACGGGCAGGCGTGCTCGCCGTGGCTGAACGCCATGTGCGCCTGGTTGCCGTCGGCGTGCGCCGCCGTGAAGTCCGGCCGCACCAGCGGGTCGTTGTTGGCCGCGGCGAGCCCCAGTACGAGCAGGTCACCGGCCTTGATGCGGTGGCCGCCGAGCTGGGTGTCGCGGGCCGCCCAGCGCCCGATGAAGTTCTGCGTGGGGGTGTCCTCCCACAGCACCTCGTTCAGCGCCTGGCCCACGCTGCGCCGCCCGCCGGTCAGGCTGACCGCGAACCGGTCGTCGGTCAGCATCAGCCGCAGCGTGTTGCCGATCCAGTTGGCGGTGGGCTGCTGCGCCGCCGCCATCACCACCAGCAGGTCGATGACCACCTCCTCGGAGGTCAGCCCCGCCGGGTGGGCCAGCAGCCGCGAGGGGACGTCGGGCCCCGGCCGCCCGCGCTTCACACGGACCAGCCGCGCCATCCGCTCCGCGACCCGCCGGTGCGCGTCGATCGCGCCGTCGCCCACGTCCAGCGACTCGGCGATGTCCCGTACCAAGTCCGGCACTTCGCTGGTCGGCGCGCCGTACAGCTCGGCGACGACCAGCAGCGGCAGCCGCAGCGCGTACTCGGCCATCAGGTCCGCCTCGCCGCGCCCGGCGAAGGCGTCGACCAGCCCGTCCGCGATCCGCTCGCAGATCTGCCGCAGCTCGAACTGGTCGATGGCCAGCAGCGCGTCGCTGATCGCCCCGGCCCGCCGCCGGTGCTCGGGCCCCTCGGCGAACATCACCGACGGCTGGTACCCGACGAACGGCAGCAGCGGCCAGTCCTCCGGCACCTGGTCCCAGGCGTGCCAGCGGCGGGAGTCGCGGGCGAAGAGCTCGGGGTCGGAGGTGACCTGGTGCAGCTCGCGGTAGCCGATCACGAACCAGGCCGGGAAGCCGCCGTCCAGCAGGATCGGTACGACCGCGCCGTGCCGGCTGCGCATCTCCCGGTACAGCCGGGCCGGATCGCCGCTCAGCCCCTCGCCGTACAGCGGTACGGCCCCGGCGGCGGCCATGGGGCAGCCGGAGGTCTGCTGGGAGTCGGTCACGGCGTGGGCTCCTCCGCGGCGAGCGCGTACAGATGGCGTACGAGAGTGATCAGCACCCGCTTGCTGGAGTCACGGTCGCGCGCGTCGCAGGCGACCAGCGGCACGGCGGGGGAGAGGTCCAGCGCGTCGCGTATCTGCTCCAGGGTGTGCGGGTCGCCGCCGAAGTCGTTGTGGGCGACGATGAACGGCATTCCATGGGCTTCGAGGCGGTCGATCGCGTACCAGGAGTCGTCCAGCCGACGGGTGTCCACGAGCACCACCGCGCCCAGCGTCCCCGCGAAGAGCCGGTCCCACAGAAACCAGAAACGTTCCTGTCCGGGGGCGCCGAACAGGTACAGGACGTTGCGCTCGTTGATGGTGATGCGGCCGAAGTCGAAGGCCACCGTGGTCGTCGACTTGGCCTCGACGCCGGCCGGGTCGTCCACGCCGACGCCCGCCTGGGTCATCGTCTCCTCGGTGTTGAGGGGACGGATCTCGCTGACCGAGCGGACCAGGGTGGTCTTGCCGACGCCGAAGCCGCCGACGATCACGATCTTCAGGCCGTTGTCGGCGGACTGGTGCAGCGGGGCCCGTACGTCCTCCGCCAAGGCGGCGCCGGCCGCGCCGTCAGAGACGTTGGAGTGCATCGAGCACCTCCTTCAGCAGGTCGGGTTCGGGCAGCTCGGCCCGGGCGGCCGTGCGGGGATGGCGGGCGGTGATCCGGCCCGTGTCGAGCAGGTCGGTCAGCAGGATGCGTACGACGCTCACCGGCAGCCGCAGCGCGGCCGACAGCTCCACGACCGCCGTCGGGCGCCGGGCCAGCTCCAGGATGCGGACGTGCTCGGACTGCATCCCGGGCGCCGGCTCGCACTCGGCCACGATCAGCGTGACCAGGTCGAAGCGGCTCCCGGCGGCCCGGCTGCGGCCGCCGGTGACGGTGTAGAGGCGGTCCGGGTCGTCGTCCGGGCCGAGCGGGCTCACGCCGGCCGGCCCGGCAGACCGGGGCCGCCGTCCTCGCGGGGCGCGGCACTGAGGTACTCGCCGATCTGCTCGACCAGTTCGTTCATGTTGAAGCCGATCAGGCCGACGTCGGCGTCCTCGACGGCGACCACGGCCAGGTGCGCGCCGTGCCCGGCCTCGACGATGAAGAGGATGCCGCCGTGGAACTCGGTCATCGCCTGCCGCACCCCGCCGCTGCCGTCACCGAACTCGACGGACGCGCCGTGCGACAGCGACTGGATGCCGGAGGCGATCGCGGCCAGCTGGTCGGCCTGGTCGACGCTCAGGTCCCGGGAGTGGCAGAGCTTGAGGCCGTCGCGGGACAGCACCAGCGCGTGCCGGGCGCCCGGCGTCTTCTGCAGGAGGTTCTCCAGCAACCAGTCCAGGCGGTTGTCGGTGGTGTTCATCGGGGATCGTCCTTCGGGGCATTTTCGGGGGTGGTGGGCCGGCTGGGCGGAGCCTCGCCCCGCACGGCCCGGCGGAAGGAGCGCAGGCGCGCGGCGGACTCCTCGTGGGAGCGGCCGCGGGTGCGTCCGGTGGCCGGCGGTGCCTGCGGGATGGGCGCGCCGGCCAGGGTCTGGCCGCGGCGCCGCTTGGGCAGTCCGCTCGGTCCGTACTCCGTCGCGGGCGCCGGACCGGCTCCGCGCGGCGCGGGCACGTCGGTCGCGCCCCGGTCCTGGGGCGCGCTCCGG
>NZ_JBEPFC010000240.1:0-6318 GCF_040301705.1 Streptomyces sp. NPDC000151
GCACCGGCCGGTGCTCGACCCGCCCCGCGTAGGCGAGCGTGCCGCCCAGCCGTACGCCGAGCGCGCCCGCGAACGAGGCTTCCACCGGGCCCGCGTTGGGGCTCGGGTGCCGCTTTCCGTCGGCCCGCCAGGCGCGCCACGCGCCGCGCGGGTCGGGCCCGGCGACGGTGGCCAGTGCGGCGGTCAGCCGGGCGCCGGGCCAGCCCGCCACGTCGTCCAGCCGGGCCGAGGCCCAGCCGTACCGGCGGTAGCGCGCCGACTTGTGCCCCACCATCGCGTCGAGCGTGTTGACGGCACGGAAGGCGACCAGCCCCGGAACGCCGCCCACGGCGCCCCAGACCAGCGCGCCCACCACCGCGTCGGAGGTGTTCTCGGCGACGGACTCCACCACCGCGCGGGCCATCTGCGGCCCGTCCAGTGCCTGCGGGTCGCGGCCGCACAGGTGCGGCAGCCGCTCGCGCGCCACGTCCAGATCGCCGGCCTCCAGCGCGCTCCCGATGGCGCGCGCCTCCCGGCCCAGCGTCGTACCGCCCAGCACGGCCCAGGTGGCGGCGGCGGTCAGCGCGATGCGGGCGGGGGCGCAGTTGCGTACGGCACGGGAGAGCAGCGCGGCGCCCACGGCGGCCCCGCCGGCGCACAGCGCGGTGTGCGCCGCTCCGTATCCGCGGTGGTCGCGCCACAGCCCGCGCTCCACGGCGCCCGCGGCCCGCCCGAAGGCGGCCACCGGGTGGCCGCGGCGGGGATCGCCCACGGCCAGGTCGCCGAGAAAGCCCAGAGCCGCGCCGCACGCATAGGTGGCGTGTTCGGCACGCATCGTCGGATCAGCCCGCCGTCGTGCCTCGGAGGGACGGCCGTACGCGGTCGCGTACCGGGCGTACGGCGCAGGAAGGCAGGGGTCTCGGCTCGGGGCCCGGCATGGCGTGTGTCCTCACTCAGGGTCCGCGCCCTGGCTCGACGTGACGGGCGACGAGAGTCTCCTGGCTCCCGGATCGGCGCTGCCCCCGGCCTTCCAGCCCGTGTCTGCGGCGGGCCGTGGCCTCTTCTGGAGGAGCGCTCCCCGGTGACAGTGGCGGGACCGCGCCGGATTCTCACCGGACTTCCTCATCTGTCGCCGAATGGCACCGGGCAGTCCACCACGTGCCGCGAATGCCCGTCAACTCACCCTTGACCTGCGACGCGGGCGTATGGCAGAGCATGTGGCCGACACCACAGGCCGGGCGCCGGGGAAGCGGGCGGACGACGAAGGCGCCCGGTGCCGCGGAAGGAACCGCGGCGCCGGGCGCCTTCAGGTGCTGCGTGAGTGCCTCAGCCGGTGACGATCAGGAAGATGCCGTAGCCGACGGCCGCGAGGCAGAGCGCGAAGCAGGCGTAGCCGCCGGTGCGGGCCGCGGCGGAGGAGCCGCCGCCGACGGCCGCCGCGGCGGCCGCCTCGCCCTCCTGGCGGGGCTTGCGGGACGTGCCCACGATGCCCAGGGTGAACAGGCCCACCATCCCGACGGTCACCACGAGGGTGGTGCCGAAGACCTGGCCGAGTGCCGCCCAGTCGATGTTCATGGCGTGAGTTCCTTAACGCGAGCGCCCGGCGTCAGCGGACGGCCGAGGCGGCGGGGGAGCGGGAGGCGGACGGGGACTGCGCCGGGATGCCGTCGATGGAGCCGGCGCCGGCCGTGGTCGCGCCCGCGGGCGGCGGGGTGACGGTCTGCAGCGCGGCGGTGACGACACCGGCCGGCTCGACGTCGTTGACGTTGCTGTGGTCCACCGGCTTGCGGCGGGAGGCGGCCCAGATGGCGCCGCAGACCGCGAGGCCGAGGACGGCGACGGCGGTGACGCCCCAGGTGCCCTGGCCGGCCAGGAAGGCCGCGCCCGCGGCCACCAGCGCGGCGGCCGGCAGCGTCAGGCCCCAGGCGATCACCATCCGGCCCGCCGTGGACCAGCGGACCACGCCGCCCTTGCGGCCGAGGCCGGAGCCCATGACCGCACCGGAGCAGACCTGGGTGGTGGAGAGCGCGAAGCCGAGGTGCGAGGAGGCGAGGATGGTCACCGCCGCGCCGGTCTGGGCGGCGAAGCCCTGCGGCGGCTGGATGTCGGTGATCCCCTTGCCCATCGTGCGGATGATCCGCCAGCCGCCCAGGTACGTGCCGAGCGCGATGGCGAGACCGGCCGAGGCGATGACCCACAGGGGCGGGTCGGCGTGCGGGGCGACCACACCGCCGGTGATCAGCGCCAGGGTGATGACACCCATCGTCTTCTGGGCGTCGTTGGTGCCGTGCGCGAGGGAGACCAGGGCGGCCGAGGCGATCTGCCCGGCGCGGTAGCCCTTGGCGGTGTCCTCGTCGGCGCGGTTGCGGGCCAGCCGGTACGTGAGCCGGGTGGCGGCCGTCGCGGCGATGCCCGCGACGATCGGCGCGGCCACGGCCGGGATGAGGACCTTCATGACGACCGCGTCGGCGTTGACCCCGCCGATGCCGACGGACACCAGGGTCGCGCCGATCAGGCCGCCGAAGAGGGCGTGCGAGGAGCTGGAGGGGAGGCCGGCGAGCCACGTCAGCAGGTTCCAGACGATCGCGCCCACCAGGCCGGCGAAGATCACTTCGGGCCGGATGCCGGCGCCTTCGTCGATGATGCCCCCGGAGATGGTCTTGGCCACCTCGACGGAGAGGAACGCGCCGACGAGGTTCAGCGCCGCCGACATCGCCACCGCGACTTTGGGCTTGAGGGCCCCCGTGGAGATGGTGGTGGCCATGGCGTTGGCCGTGTCGTGGAAGCCGTTCGTGAAGTCGAACACCAAGGCCGTGACGATCACGATCCCGATGAGAAGCGTGATGTGTTCCATTCACCCAGGCAATCAGTTCGATGGTCAGTGACGCGAACGACCGTAGGGAGGGTGGGTGAACGGAAGATGAACGACAACGGGCCTGGTGGTGACGCCCCCGCCGATTTCGTGCGGAGGCGCCTCACCGGTCACTCGGGGTTCATCCAGAGGTGTACAGAACGTGCTTTGCGTCGAGGCGCTTCCTAGCCCGCGGCGAACCTGCGGAGCTGGTCGAACGAGCCGTTCCAGGCGTTCTGGTCGCCCGGCAGCGCGCCCTTGTTGGAGTACTGCCAGATGCTGAGGAAGTCCCAGCCCTTCGGCAGCTTGCCGGGCTGCCCGTGCCAGGATGCCAGCCACAGCGGGTGGCTCTTCGCGAAGGCGCCGCTGCCGCCGGTGCAGGTGTTCCACCAGCGCGTGGTCGTGTAGATCACCGGCCGGCGCCCGGTCTGCCGCTTGATCTCGTCGCTGAAGCTCCAGATCCAGCGGACCATCTTCTTCTTGCTCACGCCGTAGCACTTGTGCTTCTTGCTGTACGGGTTGTGCTCGATGTCCAGGGCCGGCGGCAGCGTCCGGCCGCCCGCCGTCCACCGGCCGCCGTGGCTGAGCAAGTACCGGGCCTGTGCGGCGCCGGAGGACTCGTCCGGCACCGCGAAGTGGTACGCGCCGTGCAGCAGGCCGGCCTTGCGCGCGCCGCCGTACTGCCTGTCGAAGTAGGGGTTGGTGTAGGAGGTCGATTCGGTGGCCTTGACGTAGACGAACCGCGCGCCGTTCGCCCGGGCTTCCGGCCAGTCGACGTTCTTCTGGTGCGAGGAGACGTCGTGGCCGTGCGGTACGCCGGACGCCGCCGAGGGGCTCGCGGCGGCGAGTTCGGTGAGTGCGGCGCCGGCCAGTGCGGCCAGCGTCAGGGCGGTTGCGGTGGCGGCGGTGGTCAGGCGGGGCAGTAAGGCCGGTGAGTGGTCACCTTTGTGGTCACGAGCCATGGTTCCCCCCGGATGGCGACGTGCATGACAAATCACCCAGAGACTATTGGATGATCCCGAGATGGCGGCGACCTCCGGCCAATCACCGGTTACCACTGAGATATCCCGGTTTGGGGGATACCGGAGGGGAATGGTCCGCCTTACAGTGCCGCGGCTGCGCGGGGGGCGGCCGGTACGGTGCGGAGCCCAGGTACGTCAGGAGGGAGTGGGGCGGGATGGCGGAGCGGGAGCCGGGACCGGTGCGAGAGGTGGCGGAGGCGTGGGACGCGCTGGTGGCCGCGGCGCGGCGCACGGTGGCCGACGGACTGGTGGTCGGCACGTCGGGGAACGTGTCGGTGCGCGCCGGCGGACTGGTGCTCGTCACGCCCAGCGGCGTCCCGTACGACCGGCTCGGGCCGGACGACCTGGTGGCCGTGGACCCGGCGGACGGGCGGCAGGTGGCGGGCGCGCTGCGGCCGACGAGCGAGCTGCCGATGCACCTCGCGGTGTACCGCCACACCAGTGCCACCGCTGTCGTCCACACCCACGCGGTGCACGCCACCGCTGTCTCCACCCTGGTCCCCGAACTCCCGCCGGTGCACTACATGACCGCGGCCCTCGGCGGCACCGTCCGGGTTGCCTCATATGCGACGTACGGCAGTCAGGAGTTGGCCGACAACATGCTGCACGCGCTGCGCGGCCGCACGGGCGTGCTGCTGCAGAACCACGGCACCCTCACCTACGGCGACACCCTCGACCAGGCGTACGACCGTACGGCGCAGCTGGAGTGGATGTGCCGGCTGTGGCTGACCGCCGCGTCCGTCCCCGGCCACACGCCGTCCCTGCTCTCCGAAGGCCAGCTCGCCGAGGCGGGCGAGCGGCTGCGGGGGTACGGGCAGCAGGGCTGAGGGCCGGGTGCGCTTCCGGGGCGCGGCGGGCCGCGGATGGCCGGGTCCGTCACCCGGCCGGAGCGGCCCACTGGCCAGGCGCGGCCCGGGTCCCCAGACTGGGGAGGGTGCGCCTGGGTACCGCGGCGGCAGCGGCCGTCACCACCGTGATCGGTACCGGAGCGGCCGCGTTGGCGGCCGGCCGGTATGCCAGCGACGTCGCTCTGAAACCCACTCCCGACCGGCCGTTCCCCGGCGACGGGCGGCTGACGGTGCACGGCACCACGGGGGACCGGGTCACGCTCACCCGCAGCCTGTCCGCGCTGCGGCCCGGCCGGTACGGCCTGACGGGCCGCGGCTGCCACGCGGTGATCGGCCCGGTGTGCGACGGCGAGCCGCACGCGGCCGACACGGTCGTCCGGCGCCTGGAGCGGATCACCCACGGGGCCCTCGCGCGCGGCACCCGTATGCGGCTGACCCCGCAGGTGTACATCGGCAGCCCCTCCGACGCGCTCGGCCTGGAGTGCGCCGACGTGGACGTGCCCGGCGAACTGGGCGCGCTGCCCACGTGGTTCGTGCCGGGCGAGCGGGAGACCTGGGTCATCGCCGTGCACGGCCTCGGCACGACACGGGAGCACCCGATGGTCGTGATGCCGTTCCTGCAACGCCATCACTTCCCGGTGCTGGCCCCGGCGTACCGCAACGACCTGGGCGCGCCGCGCACCGCTGACGGCATCGGGCACCTCGGGGACGCCGAGTGGCGCGACGTGGACGCGGTGATCCGGTACGCCCTGCGGTACGGCGCCCGCCGGGTGATCCTGCACGGCTGGTCCACCGGCGCGACGATGGCGCTGCACGCCGCGGCGCACTCCGCGCTGCGCGACCGGATCGCCGGGCTGGTGCTGGACTCGCCGGTACTGGACTGGCGCGCGACGGTACGGGCGCTGGCGGCGGCCCACCGTGTGCCGCGCCCCGTGCTGCCGCTGGCGGTGCGGGCCGCCGAGGGGAGCACGGGCCTGCACTCCGACCGGCTGGCAGAGGCGCGCGACCCGGCGCTGCTCTCCGTACCGACGCTGATCTTCCACGGGCCCGGCGACACCATCGCCCCCTGGGCGGCCTCCCGCCGCCTGAAGGCGGCGCGGCCCGACCTGGTCAGCCTGCACACCGTCAGGGACGCCCCGCACGGGGCCATGTGGAACGCCGGGCCCGACGAGTACGAGGAGTCGCTGCGGCGGTTTCTGACGCCGTTGATGTAACCGCCCTTGAGCAGCGGTAGCGGGTAGCGGCCGGCCGGTCGTCCCGGTGCGCAGGTCATGTGGCACGGGGGGGCCGGGGGCCTGGCACGGGGTGCCGCGAGGAAGGGGGCGATCATGGGCGGATCGGGCACGAGCGGACCTTCCGAAGAACGCAATCCGCATTCCGATTGGGTTTTCGGGCCCACAAGAGCAAGACTGCTCCTGTGACGTCCCGTACTCCGCGCGACTCCCGGCTCCGCCTCGTCCCCAGACAACCGATCGCCGCCGCCCGCCGTGCGGTGAGCACCCGGACCGCCAGGCCCGCGACGCGGCCGCCCGAGGGCACTCCGCCGCCCGCCGAGCTGGCCCGGATGGCGCGCAGCGGACTGGCGGGCGCCGTCCGGGTGGCCCGCTGGGCCGACCGC
>NZ_JBEPFC010000241.1:0-6274 GCF_040301705.1 Streptomyces sp. NPDC000151
GCCGATGCGGTGCGGCCGCCGCCGCCTCCGCCGCCACCACGGCGGACGTTCTTGGCGGCCTGCCGGGCCGCCTGCCGCTTGGGCGCGGCGACCTTCGGCCGGGCGCCGGGCTTGGGCGAACCCTCGGACTTGGGGGCGTTGTCCTTGGCCTCGGGGCCGGGCGACTTGGGGGAGGGGCCGCTGCCCGGAGCGAGCTTGGGAGTGTCGGAGGGACCGGCCGTGGAGACCTTTTCCGGGCCCGTCTGCGGACCCGCCGCCGTGGCGGGGCCCTTCCCACCCGTGACGTCCTGCTCCTTGGCGGTGCCCTGTTCTCCGGCCCCGTCCTTCGAGTCGGGGGTGCCCGACGGCGCGGAGGAGTCCTCCTTCGACTTCGCGCCGTCCTCGGATGCCGGGGCGTCCTGGGCCTTGCCCGTGTCCTTGCCGCCGGCCGGGGCCGAATCCGTACCGGTTTCTTTCCTGGAGTCTGCGGAGTCCTGCTTACCCTTCGCACTGACGGACGCGTCGGGTGATTTGGCGTCCTTGTCTCCGGTGTCCTTGCCGCCTCCGGCGCTGCTGCCACTGCCGGACTTGGAGGCCGAGCTGTCCGAGGACGAACCGTTCGTCTGGCGGCGCGCGTCCTCGTCGGCCTTCGCCAACTGACCGGGCGGGGCCGTCTCCCCTGCGCCGGGAGTCTGCTTGATGCCGGTCCCGTCGGCGTTGCGTGCTTCCTCGTCCCGCCGCTTCGCCTCGGAGTCTTCTTTGTGCTCTTCGGCCTGAGCGTTCTCGCGGTCGGTTTCGCCGGGTGCCGTCGGGCCCGAGCCCTGCGAGCCGGGTGTCCCGAACGTCACCCCGTCCGCAGTGGGCTGCGCCGCCGGGTCCGGTCCGACCTCCTGCTCGGCGGCATCATCGGTACGGCCGTCCTGGGCGAATTCTTCGTCGGCCTCGGCGTCCGCAGAGACGGAGGAAGCGCCGGATTCCTGTGCTTCGGCCGCAGGCGCGGCGTCCGCTGACGCCGGACGCCCGGTCACTCGGTGATTGCCGTCCTGCCGGGCCTTGACCAGGGAAGAGTCCTTTGCCGCCGGGGTCGCCTCTTCGAGGCCGACATCGGGCACCGGAGCTTCGCCGCTCGCCGCGTCCTCGTCCTCCTCCGCGCCCAGGTCGTCGTCCGCGTCCAGCTCCGCCGACTCGTCTTCGAGGCCCAGCGGTTCGTCGTCCGCGTCCTCTTCGTTCTCCGGGTCGCCGAGGGTGCGCTGGACGGTGTGGCCGCTGCCGGTGCGGTCCTTCTCGCCCGGTTCCGCCGTGCTCTTGTCGACGGCCCCGGGGGTCGCGGCTCCGTCCAAGTGTCCGGCCTCGTCCGTACGCTCTTCCCCGGCAGGCTGCTGTTCCTGCTGTTCCGCGGCTCGTTCCTGGGCGTCCTCCTCCGCGCCCTTGTCCTTCTCCTTGTCGTCCTTGTCCTGCTCGGCCTTCTGCTGCTCGCCCTGCTTCTTGTCGTCCTTCTTGTCCCGGTCAGCAGACTTCCTGTCCTGCTCCTTGGCCTCGGCCCCTTCCTTCTGCCGCGCGGAACCGTCTTCCTTGTCCTTGCCCTCGCCCCCGGACTTGTCCTTGGGCTTGGCGGACGACTGCCCGGGCGCCTTCCCGGGAGGCCGGCCCGACGCCTCTTCGGCGGGGGAAGCCTTGCCCGCGTCGCCCGGAACGGTCCGGGATGCGTCATCGCGCCCCGGTACGCCCCCGTCACCCGCCGGGTCCGCGTCCTTGCGTTGCTGTTCGTGCTTGCGCCGGTCGTCGTCGGCCTTGTCCGCGCCGCGGCGCTCGTCGTTGGCGGCGGCGGTCTCCTGGGCACGTTCCTGCCGGATGGCTTCGGCCTCGTCCGGTACGGCTTCGGGAGCAGCGGCCGCGTCCAGCGGCAGCGGGCCGTGTTCCGTCTCCTCCACAAGATCCAGCAGGCGGTCGATCTCGGGTGTGAGGAGGCGTACCTCCAGCCGGTCCAGTACCGATTCCTGCACGTCCGGTGACATCTGTGCCAGTTGCAGGCGTACCCGGCCCGAGAGGTCCTGCGGGTCGCCCCGGAGGGAGCGGAGGACGCCGTTGGCGAGGCGGTCGACGAGCGTGGCCGGGTCCAGCTGCTCCATGCGGCGCCGGTCGGCGTCGACCGTCGCGTACCGCAGCCACCCCGGCGTACCCCGCCCCTCCTCGACCTCGGCCGCAGGCGTTTCCTCCGGGCGTACGGAATCCTGCAGCGCGCCCAGTACGGACGACTGGGCCGCCGACTCCGCCTCGCGTTCGATTGTTTCCTGGGGGAGGCTCACCGCGCCCAGGTCGCGGCCCGCTCGCAATGCGCCCAGGCCGTGTGGGTTCTGGACCGTGTGCAGCAGTTCGTGGGCCAGCAGGCGTTGGCCGTCGGCCGTGCCGGGGCGGTAGGTGCCCTCGCGGAAGAAGATGTCCTGGCCGACGGCGAAGGCGTCGGCGCCCATCAGCTCCGCCAGTTCGCCGGACTCGCGGTCTGTGTGCAGGCGGACCTGGCTGAAGTCGTGGCCGAGCTGTTCCTCCAGGTCGCGGCGGACGCTCAGGTCGAGGGGCTGGCCCGCGCCGCTGACGATGTCCTTTGGCTCGGGGGTACGGGACTTGGCGTTCCGTTCCCTGCGCTTGCGGCGCTTTTCGGCGGCGGTGGACTGGCTGTTGTCCCGGGAAGAGGAGGTCGAGGTGCTCATCGGGCCTCACCTCGTCCCGTGAGGCCCGCGTGGACCGAGCGGGCCAGGGCCTCGCCCAGGCGGGTGGAGGATGTTGTACGTGGCAGGGGCGGCAGACCTGTGAGCCCGTCCAGGGATACCGGGGAGCCGTCGGCGGCAAGGGGGATGCCTCGCTCGTGGACCAGGCGGGCGAGTTCGCGTTCAAAGGACGCCGACACGCGGTCCGGGTCGAGGCGGTCGTCGAAACCGTCCAGGACCAGTTCACCGATGTCGATACGGAAGGAGCGCGCGGGCGCTGCCGTCTTCGCGGCCGCGTCTCTCCGGACGCCGCCCTCGTGACCGGGCTCGTTCAGACCCATCCGTGGACCTCCGACGGGGTCAGGGAGCGTTCCAGCTTCAGGTATTCGGTGCGTGCCGCGGCCAGCATGTGGCGCATCTGGAGGTGGTCGCCCTCGTCGGCGGCGAGGAAGGCCCCGGACAGGGCGATGTTGCGGATCGAGCCGCCGGCAACTGTGAGCTGTGCCAGCAGGGACGGGTCGATGCCCTTCGTGGGGGCCTGGGAGGGGAGGACGCGGCGCCAGATTTCGGCGCGCTCGCTCTCGGCCGGGAAGGGGAAGTCGACGACGAAGCGGATGCGGCGCATGAAGGCCGAGTCGAGGGCCTTTTTCATGTTGGTGGTGAGGACGGCGAGGCCGCGGTAGGCCTCCATGCGCATGAGGAGGTAGCTGACTTCGAGATTTGCGTAGCGGTCGTGGCTGTCTTTGACCTCGCTGCGCTTGCCGAAGAGGGCATCCGCCTCGTCGAACAGGAGCAGGGCTCCGCCGCGTTCAGCCGCGTCGAAGACGCGGCTGAGGTTCTTCTCGGTCTCGCCGATGTATTTGCTGACCACCTGGGAGAGGTCGATGATGAAGAGGTCGAGGCCCAGTTCCTTGGCCATCACCTCGGCGGCCAGGGTCTTGCCCGTGCCCGAGCCGCCCGCGAAGAGGGCCGTGACGCCGAGGCCGCTGCGGAGCGCCTTCGCGAAGCCCCAGTCCTGGTAGACCGTGCTGCGCCGGCGTACGTGCGCGACGATCTCCTGGAGGACGCGCAGCTGGCGGTCGGCGAGTACCAGGTCGTCCCAGCCGGCGCGCGGTTCGATGCGGCGGCCCAGTTCGTCCAGGCCCATGCGGGCCTCGGTGAGACCGGCCTGCCAGGCGAGTTCCGCGCCGTCCAGCACGTCGGAGTGCGGCAGGTCGCGGCGGACGGTGGCGGCGGCCTGGCGCACGACGTGCGGGGGGAGCTGGAACTGCGCGACGAGGGACTGGAGATGGCGGTCGGTGACCTCGGGGACGTCGGCGAAGGCGTCCGTCCAGAGGCCGAGGTGTTCCTCGTCGGAGAGCTTGGGGACGGTGACGCGTTCGCCGCGGGGGCGCCCGGTCCGGCGGGGGTCCGGGCTGGAGACGACCAGCGGTACGGCGGCGCCCGCGATGAACGCGTCGGCGGCGGCGTGCTGTTCGCGGTCCAGCTCGCCGACCTCGATCAGCAGGGCGGCGGGGAGCAGGATCGCCTCGCGCTGCCAGAGGCGGGCCAGCCGGTCGCGTTCGGCGGCGTCGGTGGGGACGTCGTCGGCGGCCATGGAGTACAGGCCGAGGCCGGAGCGGCGGGCCGCGGTGGCCGCGATGTCGGCGCGGGTGCGCAGGTCGGCGCCGACCAGCTCGACGCGCAGGGGTGCCTCGGTCCCCGCGCCGGACCAGCCCGCGGCGACGCGGTCGGCGGCCGCGTCGTACGAGGGCGGGAGGGACGGGGGCGCGGTGGTGCGGCTGAGCAGACCGTGCAGCCTGGCGTCCAGGTAGGGCGTGCCGACCAGGAAGTGCAGGATGCGCTCGTCGAGGCGGAGGCGGGTGGTGGTCAGCCGGGTCTCGTCGTCCAGCTCGAGCAGGCGCCAGCGGCGGAGCGGCGCCACGGGCGTGAGGGCGCTCCAGTGCGGGTCGCCGAGGACGGCCAGGGCGAGGGAGAACGTCGGGTACGTACGCGTGGGGTCGCCGCTCGCCGCGGCGCAGCGGGCGTCGGTGGTGGGGTCGAGTTCGGCCGCCGCGGCCAGCAGGACCAGCTCCTGCTCGAAGCGGCTGAGGCCGAAGCAGGCGGCGAGCGCTTCGAGGGCGCGCGGGGTGGCGGGGGAGCGCGGCTCAGCGGCGGCGGCGGTGGAGGCGGGTGCGGGTGCGGGCGCGACGGCGGAACCGGCCGGTTCGGCTGTCGGGTCCGCCGCGTCCCCGGTGGGCGAGGTGTCCGTACGGCCTGTACGTGCCCGCGCGGCATGGGCGTCCAGGCGTGTCAGTACGGAACGGATGGCAGCGGCGAGCACGGCGCCGTCGTCCGTGCCGTGGTCCGCCGTGCCCGGTCCCTTGCCGCTGCCCATGTTCTGTTCCGCCCCCGTCTCGCGCACCCTGCCTCAGCTCTCCTTGCCGTCGTCCGTACGGGCGGCGCCCTTCGCGCCGCCGGTCGCCTTGCGGGTACGGGTACGGGAACGCGCGGGCGTGGCAACGGACTTCGCGTCGGCCTGAACGTCGGCCTGGGCGTCGCCCTGCTTGGCCGGTGCGGGAGCCGCCGCCTTCTTCGCGGGCCGCTTCGCCGCCTCAGAAGGCGCCTCGGGACGAGCCTCCGCGGGCGCGGCGCCCCCGGCCGGCGCACCCGGCAGAGCCTGCACATCCCCCAGTACCGGCGGCACCGACGCCCCCGGCCGCTCCGGCCGCTCCGGGCGCTCCGGCGCCCCCGGCGCCCCGAACGGCGCCACCCGTACCTCCGGCCGCCTGACCGGCTTGGCCGCCGCCGGCTTCTCGTGTCCGTCCAGCAGGACCAGCGACGCCTGGTACACCACCGACAGGGAGTAGGGCGTGTTGTGCAGCATTCCCCACAGCTTCGACGTCTCGTCGACGTCCATCTGGGTCGGCGTGAAGCGGACCTTCTGCACGGACTCCGCCAGGTCGCTGCCGTCCAGGTACGGCCGCTGCGCCGCCTCCGCGATCAGTTCCTTGGGCAGTACGGGGATTTCGTGCAGCGTGCGCACGACGCTGCCGATCAGGCGCTGCCCGACCAGCTCGGTCTCCTCGCCGTACGCGCTGATCACGTAGTGCAGGTCCAGCGCCGCCGCGGAACGCTTCAGCAGCGTGCCGTCGGGGGCGCGGGTGACCAGGTCGTTGTTGCGCATGGAGGGGTTGTGCGTGACCTGGTAGCAGAAGACGGTGACCGTCGGGTCCGTCGGCGGGTCGGCCGGCGGCTTGCGGGTCTCCACCGAGACGGCCATGTCGATCTCGGGGTGCAGATTGTGTTCGATCAGCAGCGCAAGGGCCTGGGTGACCGTCGCGACGGCGAGTGCGTTGCTCATGAATCCATTCCCCGTGAAGTCCGTGGAGACCGTGAGGTCCGTGAAGTCCGTGCGGTCGTCGTGGCCATGACCGTCAGCTCGTCCTCTCCCCGCGTGCCAGGTAGTCGGCGAGGCTCAGGGCGGGGCCCCGGCGGTCGGCGCGGCCCGCCCGCGCGCCCGTCGCCGGCCGGTCCGGGCCGGCCGCGCTGACCTCCAGCCGCCCGATCTGTACGTGCACGACGCGCTCGGCCGGCCGCTGTCCGCGCCG
>NZ_JBEPFC010000242.1:0-6090 GCF_040301705.1 Streptomyces sp. NPDC000151
GTAAAACCAATTTGTTTGGGGGTTTTTTGTTTTTTTTTGTTTTGTAATGCGTATGGCCGCTTGATTTGTTGTTGTGGGGGTTGTCAAACGGGGGGGGGCCCCCGCAGGCTCGGGGCCTGCGGGTCCGCTCGACGACTTCCTCAGGCTGAGGTTCAGGCAGCCTTGGGAGCGTTCACGTCGCTCGGCAGCGCCTTCTGCGCCACCTCGACCAGCGCGGCGAACGCGTTCTGGTCGTTGACCGCGAGGTCGGCCAGGATCTTGCGGTCCACCTCGACGTTGGCGGCCTTCAGACCCTGGATGAAGCGGTTGTACGTCATGCCGTTGGCGCGGGCAGCGGCGTTGATGCGCTGGATCCACAGCTGACGGAAGTCGCCCTTGCGCTTCTTGCGGTCGTTGTAGTTGTAGACGAAGGAGTGGGTGACCTGCTCCTTGGCCTTGCGGTACAGGCGCGACCGCTGGCCGCGGTAGCCGCTGGCCTGCTCGAGGATCGCCCGGCGCTTCTTGTGGGCGTTGACTGCCCGCTTGACGCGTGCCACTTGTTAACTCCTTGTAGCGGGGCCGTGGTGGTCGGCACACGGCCCGGTTCGAAATAGGTCCCGGTCTTGGTCTCGCGCCGCCTTCACAGGGGCGCGACGACTCACTTGCCGAGAAGCTTCTTGATCTTCTTGGCGTCGCCCGGGGCCATCTCGGCGTTGCCGGTGAGGCGACGCGTCAGCTTGGACGACTTGTGCTCGAGCAGGTGGCGCTTGCCGGCGCGCTCGCGGAGCACCTTGCCGGAGCCCGTGATCTTGAAGCGCTTGCTGGAGCCGCTGTGCGTCTTGTTCTTCGGCATGCGCCGTTCTCTCCTCGTCAGTGGCGCTCCCGCCGGCCGGTGGGCCGGCATACGGGAGCGTCAGTTGTATCGATCGGTGTCCGGGGCGGTGACCCCGGCGCTCTCCGGGGTTCGCACCCCTGGATCACGCCTCGGCGGGCTCCTCGGCGGCCTGCTCCTGCTCCTCGGCAGGTGCAACGCCCTGGCGCTCCGCCTTGCGGGCGGCCTGCGCCTCGCGGGCCTCGGCCATCGCCTCGGTCTTCTTCTTGTGCGGACCGAGGACCATGATCATGTTCCGGCCGTCCTGCTTCGGGTTCGACTCGATGAACCCGAGGTCCTGGACATCCTCCGCGAGCCGCTGCAGCAGCCGGAAACCGAGCTCCGGGCGGGACTGCTCGCGACCACGGAACATGATCGTGATCTTGACCTTGTCACCCTGCTTGAGGAACCGGACGACGTGACCCTTCTTGGTGTCATAGTCGTGCGGGTCGATCTTCGGCCGGAGCTTCATCTCCTTGATGACCGTGTGCGCCTGGTTCTTGCGCGCTTCACGGGCCTTCATGGCCGACTCGTATTTGAACTTTCCGTAGTCCATGAGCTTGCAGACCGGCGGACGGGCGTTCGCCGCCACCTCGACCAGGTCGAGGTCGTACTCCTGCGCAAGCTCCAGGGCCTTGGCAAGCGGCACAATGCCGACCTGCTCGCCACTGGGACCGACGAGTCGCACCTCGGGGACGCGAATCCGGTCGTTGATGCGGGGCTCGGCGCTGATGGATCCTCCTCGGTTTAGCACCACACGACCGCCTGGCGGACAGCCGCGTAACGTCTGTTCGGTGTGACCATCCGCGCCGGAACATGCAAAACGCCCCGGACTGGGACACAGGCGGGGCTCCGGAAACTGGCTCGGGAGCACCGTCGCGAATGTCACCGCGGGGCGCAGCCTGACCGATGACCCGCCTGCCCTGAGGGCTGGAATCGGGTGGGAGATCGGAGCCTCCACTTGTGGGCCGGACACATAAGTGACCGGCCGGTCGAAGTCAATGGTACATGACCCGGGCGGGGCCTGTACCGGCCCTGGGCGCGCACGGCCTCGCCGGGTACGCGCGGCGGCGCCCCACGCGTGGGCGCGGGCGCGCCGGGGCCTACTCTGAGGGCAGCGCACCGGCCGCACGGAGCGGGCGCACCGATCGTACGGACAGATAGAGAGCCATGAGCGACGCCACCCCTCCCTCCTCCGACCCCGCAGCCGCCCAGGACGCGCAGCCCGCGGACTTCGACGCGATGACCCGCGACATCGCGGACGTGCCGGCCGTCGAGGTGATCACGACGGTCGCGGTGCACCTGATGAGCTCGGCCGCGGTCAACCTCGGCCTCGCCGAGGAGGGCGAGCAGCACAAGGACCTGGACGAGGCGCGCAAGCTGATCCACGCGCTGGCCGGGCTGGTGACCGCGAGCGCCACGGAGATCGGCTCGTACCACGCCGCGCCGCTGCGGGACGGGCTGAAGTCGCTGCAGCTGGCGTTCCGCGAGGCGTCGGTGGTGCCGGACGAGCCGGGGCAGGGTCCGGGCGAGAAGTACACCGGGCCGGTGTTCGGCTGAGCGGCCCGCTCCCCCGGCACGACAGTGGCCCCCTGTTCCACGGATTCCGTGGAACAGGGGGCCACTGTCGTGAGGGCGGACGGGGAGGTCAGACCGCCGAGCGTTCGTCGGCGGGCGGCTCCCGGTCGGCCGGGGGACGCAGCGGGCTGTACGGGGTGTGGGTGAGCCTGTGTGCCAGGGCCGCCAGCACGCCGCCGATCAGCGGCGCGACGATGAACAGCCACAGCTGGGAGAGGGCACCGCCGCCCGCGAAGAGCGCCGGGCCGAAGCTGCGCGCCGGGTTCACGGACGTGCCGGTGAGCGGGATGCCGATGAGGTGGATGGTGGCCAGCGCGATGCCGATGGCCAGGCCGTCGAAGCCGACCAGGGCCACCTTGTGGGTGACCGCGAGGACGACGAAGACCAGCAGGAAGGTGAGCACGATCTCGGCGACGAACGCGCCGCCGAGGTTGATGTGCACCGCCGAGCGGTCGGCGAAGCCGTTGCTGCCGAAGGCTCCGTCGGTCTTCAGGCCCGGCACCTGCTTGGCCACCAGGAAGAGCAGTGCGGCGCCGACGATGCCGCCCAGCAGCTGGGCGATCCAGTACTCGACGGCCGTACGGACGGTGATGCGGTGGGCCACCAGCATCCCGAGCGTCACCGCGGGATTGACGTGGCAGCCGGAAATGGGGCCGAGCGCGTAGGCCAGGGCCAGCAGCGTGAAGCCGAAGGACAGGGCGATGCCGAAGGTCCCGATGTACTCCCCGGCCAGCACGGCAGCGCCGACCGCGAAGAACACCAGGAGCAGCGTGCCGAGGAACTCGGCCACGACCGAGCGGGTCTCCGGGGTGTCCATGTAGGGGCCTTCCTCGAAGGGATCTTGCACCTGCTGCGATTGTGCGTCCGTCCCGAGGTCCGCGCCTGTCGTAGCGCCTGGTGGCGGCCGGTCAGCGGCTGAAGAGCGGTTCGCTCCGCGGGGTCGCGCCCGGCGCCAGGAGGGCCAGGTCGAGGCCCTTCACAAGGCGCTCGCGCAGCACGTCGTCCGAGGCCAGAGCGGTTGCCAGGCGCTGCGCGACCTCGCCGGCCGGGGCGTCGGGGGCGAGGCCGAGGGCGAGCGTGGCATCGGTGTCGGCGGACGGCGCCAGATGGGCTACCCGCACCCCCGGCTCGCTCGCGAGCACCGCGCGCAGCGCCTCGGTGACGGCGGGGTCGGCGAGCGGGTCGCCGGTGGTACGGCCCTCGGCGAGGGCGCGCAGGGCCCCGCCGGTCAGCGGGTACGTCACGGGGCCCGCGACGTCCACGACGATCGTGTCGGCCTTCTCGTGGGAGGCGGCGAGCAGCGCCTGCTGGAGCGGTACCGCGACGGGGCGGGCGTCCGGGCGCCAGCGGTGCAGCGTCTCGGTGGACGTGAAGGCGGGGAGCGCGCGGCGGCCGTCCGGGGCCTGCAGCGTCGGCACGGCCATGTCGCTGGTCTTCTCACGGGTGAGGCCGTCGGGGCCGGTCTCGGCCTCTCCCAGCAGGGCCACCACCGGGACGAGCAGCCGGGCGTCGCGGAGGGCGGCCAGCAGGCGGGGCTCGGCGGTGCGGTCCGCCGACCAGGCCGCCAGGGCGGCCGTGAGCTCGGGGGCGGCGGTGCCGTCGTCGTCGGAGAAGCCGGGGTCCGGGATGTTCTTCAGCGTCACGTCATGAGGCTAGCCGAGACCGGATGCGGCGCCGGAACCGGCCGGGCGCGGCACGCTGGTCAGGCGCGGCGCCGCCACAGGACCACCGCGGCCGCCACCAGCGCCGCGCCTGCGGCCGTGGCCGTCCATGGGAGCCAGGAGCCGGCGGTGCCCGTCGAGCGGGCGTCCGGACCGGCGCCGAAGTACCGCTTGCTGTACGTGGCCCGGCTGCTGGTCAGGGGCTTTGTGGGGGCGCCCTTGGCGAGGGCCGCCGCGGGGTCCACCAGGCCGGCGCCCAGGTCGTCGTTGCGGCCGTGGGCGGGGGTGTCGCGGGCGGTTTCGGTGAGCAGCTGCTTGATCTCGGCGGGCCGGAGGTGGGGGTGGGCCGCGCGTACCAGGGCGACCGCGCCCGAGACGTACGCGGCGGCGGCGCTCGTGCCCCAGCCCTCGTAGTACTTGCGGTCCGGGTTGGCGATGACGACGTCGACGCCGGGCGCGCTGACCGTGGCGTACCAGCGGCGGGTGGAGAAGCGGGCGCGGGTGCCGTAGCGGTCCACCGCGGTCACCGCGATCACGCCGGGGTAGGCCGCCGGGTAGGAGACGTGGTCGCCGTGCTGGCCGCCGTTGCCCGCGGAGGCGACGACCGGGACGCCCTTGCGCAGCGCGTACTGGACGGCGGCGTCCTCGCGCGGCTCCGGGTGAGCGGAGTCGCTGTCGTCGCCGAGGGAGAGATTGATGACGTCGGCGCCGTGGTCGGCGGCCCAGCGGATGCCGTCGGCGAGGGCGTTGGCGCGCTCGGTGCGGGCCTTCTTCCGCTCCGGGTCCGCGTCTTCGAGGATCACCCGGACAGGGAGGATCTTCGCCTCGGGCGCGATGCCGAGCACGCCGTCGGAGTGGCCGTGGCCGTGCCCGGCGATGATGCCGGACATCGCCGTGCCGTGGTCCGCCCAGGTCTTGTCGCCGCGCGCCGCGCCGAAGCCGATCAGGTCCTTGCCGGGGAGCACCTGGCCCTTGAGGTCGGGGTGGGTGGCGTCCACGCCGGTGTCGAGGACGGCGACCGTGATGCCGTCCCCCTTGGTGGTCCGCCAGGCGTCGTGGACGTGCAGGGCGTCCAGGGCCCATTCCTGGGTGCGTATGCCGTCGGCCCGGGCGGGCGGGGCCGTGAGGGCGGCCACGGCGGTGGCGGCGAGGACGGCGGCGAGCACGCGGGGCGTGCGTCGGGAGGCGTGGGTGCGCCGCTCAGCGCCGGAGGCGGTCCCGGGCGTCATTCGGCCGCCTCCGTCGCCTTGGCCAGCTGCGTGCGGAAGGTGCGTTCGATGCCGTCCGCGACCCCGGCGGCGTCGTGGCCGAGCCCCGCCTGGGCGGGCGCGGAGGTGGCGCCGGTACGGGTGGCCTCGTCGGCCGGCCGCGGGTCGGGCACGGCGCGGCCGTCGGCGAAGCCGGAGACCGCGTACACGACGAAGGGCGCGTCGGGCAGCACCTGGACGCTCCAGCCGGCGCGCTGGTCGGGCCCGAACTCCGCGGCGGGGGTGCCGGGTGCGGTGTACGGGCGGGGCATCAGGTCGCGGCGGGTGGCCAGCCGCTCGGTGGTGAACCGCTTGTTCAGCGCGCGCATCCCGGTGAGGTCGGTTCTGGTGGTGACCACGCCGACGGTGATCACGCTGCTGTGGGTCGCGTCCATGTAGTCCGCGCGCAGCAGGCGCTTGCAGCCTGCCGGGGCCAGCGCCTTGGCCAGCAGCGGGTCGAACGCCTTGGCGCAGCCGCCGTCGGGCGCGACCGCGATCCGGTACCAGGTGCGGTCGGCGCCCCCGGGGCCGGCGGCCGTGCCGTGCAGGGTGTGCGGGAAGAGGGTGCGCACGGGGACGCTGTGCCACAGGTCGCGCGCGTCGGTGAAGGTGGCGGCCGCGGCCTCGTCCCCGCTCGGTCCCCCGGCGAGCCAGCTGCCGGCCGCGGCCCCGCCGATGAGGCCGAGCCCGAGGACGAGGCAGGCAGCGGCGGCGGCCTTCCGCCAGGCGAGGCGACGCGACGGGGCGAGCACGG
>NZ_JBEPFC010000243.1:0-6047 GCF_040301705.1 Streptomyces sp. NPDC000151
GCGGCGGCCCGGGTGGCGGAGCACTGGGCGCTGCTGGAGGCCGCCGACCGCGCCGACCGGGACGCCACCCGCCGGGTGCTGTACTACCCGCTGCTCGGGCCCTGGGTGCGGCGCGCCCTGCACGGTCTCGCGGCCGCCGTCCCGCCGCCCGGCCTGCTCCCCGACCTCGAACACCTCGGGGCCGTCGCCGCGGCGGCCGCCGCCCGCGCCCGCCTGCCGTTCACCCTGAAACTGCGTGCCCCGGGCGGCGTACTGGCCCTGCCCACCCTCGGCGCGTACACCCTGCACGGGCGCGACGCCGGACGCGAGGGGCCGCCCGCCGAGGCCGAACTCCTTTTCGCAGGCGGCAGGTTGACGATCGGGCCGCCCGTGGGCCCGCCCGCCGTGCTGCTGCCGCGGGCCGACGGTGCCTGGGAGTCGGCCGACCCCGCATGGCGCCCGCTGCGCCCGCTCACCGGCGGCCCCCACCCCGTACTGCTGGACGACCTCGACCCCTTCCGCACGGCCGACAGCGGGCTGGAGCGGCACGGCCTCAGGCCCGCCGAGCCGCTCGGCGCCGCCGAACGGACCCGCTGGCAGGCGGCCTGGGCCGGGGCCTGGCCGCTGCTGGAGCGCGGCGGCCCGACCCGCGCCCTGGAGGCGGACGTCCTGCTGGACTGCGTCGTGCCGCTCGCGCCGCCCCCCAACGCCAGCCCGCACGCCTCGGGCCCCGCGCACTGCAGCGGCACCCGCCGCGAGGCGTTCGGCGCGGTCCTCAGCTCCACCCCGCAGACCCCCGCCTTCCTCGCCGCGACGCTCGTTCACGAGCTCCAGCACGCCAAGCTCGCCGCCCTCGCCGAGCTGACGCCGCTGCACCACGACGCCGGCACGGCCCGGCACTGGGCGCCCTGGCGGCCCGACCCGCGCCCCTTCGACGGGCTGCTCCAGGGCACGTACTCGCACCTCGCGCTCGCCGACTACTGGCAGCGCTTCGCGCTGACCGCCGGGACCGCGCTGGAGCGGCACACCGCGTGGGCCGAGCACTCCCGCTGCCGCGAACAGGTCGGCGCCGCGCTGCCCACGCTGCTCGGCTCGCGCGCCCTCACCCCGGCCGGCCGCGTCCTGGCCGGCGCGATGGCCGAGCGGCTCACTCGTTTGCGGGAACGCCCCCCGCCCGAGGGGTACTTGGCACGCGCGAGCGCCTACGTGGAGACGTCGCGGACGATGTGGCGACGACAGCACGCGCGATGACCGCCGACGACCGGTTCGCCGGTGTATGTTCCCCAGAAGGGCAGCTCTGACGGTCCTTGCCCGGCCGTCCGTTCGTACGCAAGACGAGGGAGTCGTTCGAATGCCCGCAGCGCGCAGGAGCACCGCACCCACCGGCCGGCCACCGGTCACGGTCAGTTTCGCCGGCTTCAACCGCGCGTGGGCCGCCTGGATCGGGGACCGGCTGGAACGGCACGGGATGCGGGTGGCCTTCCAGCGCTGGGACCCGCGGGCCGGCACCCCGCTGGAGGACGCGCTGAGCGACCTCGCGCTCGCCGAGGGCACCGTCCTGATCGTGCTCAGCGACTGGTACATCCAGCTCGGCCCGCGCAGCCACGAGGAGTGGAATGCCGCGCTGCGCACCGTCGTCGCCGACCGCCAGGACAAGTTCGCCGCGGTCTCCGTCACCACGAACGCGCTGCCCACCGCCACCGCCGTCTTCGGCGCCGCCGAACTGGCCGACGTCGGCGCCCGCGAGGCCGAGCGGCGGCTGCTGGCCCGGCTCGGCATCGAGCCCGACCCGCACGCCGAGCCGGAGGAGGACGGCGGCGGCCCCCGCTACCCCCAGGAGCAGCCGCGCGTCTGGGGCGGCGTGCCGCGCCGCAACACCCGCTTCACCGGCCGCGAGAACCTCCTCGCGGACGTCTACCACCGCCTCCAGCAGGCCGAGCGCGGCGCCGCCGTGTGCACGCTGTACGGCATGTCGGGCGTCGGCAAGACCCAGCTCGCCACCGAGTACGTCTACCGCTTCGGCTCCGAGTACGACGTGGTGTGGTGGGTCGCGGCGGGCGAGCGCACCCCGATGCGCCAGCGGCTGGCCGAGCTGGCCCCCGCGCTCGGCCTGAGCACCGGCCAGGAGTACGGCGAGCGGCTGCGCGCCGTCCGCGACGCGCTCCGGCGCGGCGAGCCGTCCTCCCGCTGGCTGCTCGTCCTGGACGGCGCCGACCAGCCCGAACACGTCGCCGACATGCTGCCCTCCGGCCCCGGCCACGTGCTCCTCACCTCGCAGAACCGCGAGTGGAGCGAGCACAACACCATGATGTTCGAGGTCCCGGTCTACACCCGCGAGGAGTCCATCGCCTTCGTCCGGCGCCGCGCCCCGCGCCTGGACCGCGCCGAGGCGGACCAGCTGGCCGAGGCGCTGGAGGACCTGCCGCTGCTGCTCGACCAGACGGCGGGCTGGCTCAGCGACTCCACGATGACCGTCGACGAGTACGTCGACCTGCTGGAGAGCGGCGCCGACGCCGAGGTCGTCCGGGTCGCCCACGACTTCCCGATGACCTACCAGACGTCCTGGTCGATACTGCAGAACCGGCTGGCCGAGGCGGTGCCCGCCTCCGTCGACCTGCTGCGGCTGTGCTCCTTCTTCGCGCCCGCCGCCATCCCCGTACGGCTGCTCCGCGACATCCCGCCCGGCGACCTGCCGGAGGAGCTGACGGGGCTGATGAACGACCCGCTGCTGTGGAACCAGGCCATCAGCAAGCTCCTGCAGTACTCCGTCGTGCGCATCGAGTCCCACGACGTCACCGCCGACGACGCGTCCCCCGGCGGCGAGATCCTCTACATGCACCGCATGGTCCACCAGACCGTGCGCGCGCTGATGCCGGACCGGCAGCAGGCGGAGTACAGCCGCGTCGCGCAGCGCGCGCTGGCCGCCGCCGACCCGCTGCGCCCCACCGACACCCGCCTGTGGCCCCGGTTCGCCGAGCTCGCCCAGCACCTCAAGGCCGCCAACGTCCTGGTGAGCCGGGACCCGGACGTGCAGAACCTGGTCCTGAACGTGCTGCGGTACATGTACCTCTCCGGTGAGTACCGCTCAGGCCTCAAGCTCGCCGAACGCGCCCTGGCCGCCTGGCGGGAGCTGCTCGGCGACACCCACCCGCGGATCTGGGACCTCAGCTACCACTACGCCAACCTGCTGCGGGCCACCGGCGACTACGCCGCCACCGAGGCGCTGGACCGCGTCGTCCTGGACCATCTGCGCGACACCCAGGGCCCGCGCGACCTGGACACGCTGCGCGCCGCCAACGGGCTCGCCGCCGACCTGCGCGGCCTCGCCCGCTTCGAGGAGGCCCTGGAGCTGTCCACCACCGTCCTGCAGGGCTACACCGACCTGGTCGGCGAGCAGGACTCGCGCACCCTGAACGCGCAGAACAACCTGGCCGTCTCGCTCCGCCTCCTCGGCCGCTACACCGAATCCCTGGCACTGCACCGCCGCACCCTGGAAGCCCGCCGCGAGCTGCTGCGCCCCCGCCACAACTGGTCGCTCTTCTCCGAGATCCACGTCGCCACCGACCTGCGCCTCCTCGGCCGCTACGCCGAGGCCACCTCGGTACAGGAGCACAGCGTGCGGGTGCACCGCCTCGTCATGGGCAACGACAACCCCCAGACGCTGCGCGCCGAGCACAACCTCGGGCTGTGCTACTACCGCACCGGCGACCGCGCCAAGGCCGGCCGCCTCCTCGGCCGGGCACTGGAACGCTCCGAGCGGGTGCTCGGCGAGACCGACCCGCTCACCCTCATGGTCGCCGTCAGCTACTCCTGCTTCGCCCGCGAGCACGGCAGCCTGGACCAGTCCCGGGAGATCGGCGAGCAGGTCGCCGAGCGGTACCTCTTCCAGCTGGGCGCGGCCCACCCGTACACGATCGGCGCCCAGGCCAACCACGCGCTCGTGCTGCGCGCCGCGGGCGAGCGGCAGCAGGCGCTGCTGCTGTCCGAGGAGTCGCTGGAGGGGATGCGCCGGGCGGTCGGCCCCGACCACCCCTGGACGCTGGGCTGCGCGCTGAACGCCGCGGCGGCCCGCAACTTCGCCGGCGACCCGGAGAGCGCCGCCGAACTGGGCCGGGACACCGTCGCCCGCGCCGCCGCCACCCTGGGCCTGCGCCACCCGCTGACCCTCTCCGGCCAGATCGCGCTCGCCGCGGACCTGCGTGGCCTGCGCAAACGCCAGGAGGCCGACAAGCTGGAGGAGGAGGCCCTGACCGGCCTGAGCACCGTACTGGGCCCCCAGCACGCCCACACCGTCTCCGCCCGCGCCCGTACCCGGCCCTACTGGGACTTCGAGCCGCAGATGACCTGATGCGGCGTCAGCTGCGGTCGGGCTCCCCGTACTAGGCCGGAATCCGCTCGCGGTCGCCGGGCGCGGTGGGATACGGAAGAACAGGGCCGTATCGACGGTCCCCCGGAGGAGAGCAGGACCGTATGGCGCAGCCGGCGGAGTCGACGTTCCCGCAGCGGCCGACGGACGCCGCGTCCGCGCGGGTGCCGCGGCCCGCCCGGCCGGTACGGCCCGGTCCGCCGCCCGGCCCGCGGGTCACCGTCAGCGTCGCCGGGGACGGCCGGGCCTGGGGCGACTGGATCGCCGACCGGCTCGAACGCCACGGGCTGCGCGCCCCGCTGCACCACTGGGACCCGCCCGCCGCGATGGAGCTGCGGGCCGCGCTCGCCGGGCTCACGCTCTCCGGCGGCCGGGTGCTGCTCGTCTTCAGCGCCGGCTACTTCCAGCCCGGCGTCCGCACGGGTCGGGAGTGGGACGCGGCCCTCGCCGCCGTCACCGCCGCCCACCCCGGCCGCTTCAGCGCCGTCTCCGTCACCGACCCCGGCAACCTCCCGCGGGGTGCCGCCGCGCTCGGCCCCGCCCAGCTGACCGAGGCCGGCGCGCACCACGCCGAGCGCCTCCTGCTGCGCCGCCTCGGCCTCCCGGACATCCCGGCGCCCGGCACCGGCGGCCCGCGCTTCCCGCTGGACGCGCCCGACGTCTGGGGCGGGGTGCCGCGCCGCAACCCGCGCTTCACCGGCCGCGCGTCCCTCCTCGCCCGTGTCCACCGCCGCCTGGCGGGCTCCGTACGGGGCGCGGCGGTCTGCACGCTGCTGGGCATGGCGGGCGTGGGCAAGACCCAGCTGGCCGCCGAGTACGTGCACCGCTTCGCCGCCGAGTACGACGTGGTGTGGTGGATCGCCGCCGGGGAAGGGGAGGAGGCGCGGCATCAACTGGCAGCTTTGGCGCCGGAGTTGGGGATCAGGTGCGGTGCCGGGTCCGGCGAGCGGCTGCGCGCGGTCATGGACGCACTGCGGCGCGGCGAGCCGTACCACCGCTGGCTGCTCGTCCTGGACGGCGCGGACGACCCCGAAGCGGTGGCCGGCCTGCTGCCCAGCGGGTCGGGCCACGTCCTGATCACCTCGCGGAACCGCTCCTGGGACACCTACAACACCCTGCTCCTGCCGGTCCCCGTCCTCGACCGCCCGGAGAGCGTCGCCTTCGTACGCCGCCGGGCCCCGCGCCTGGCCGCGGCCGACGCGGACCGGCTGGCCGCGGCCCTGGAGGACCTGCCGCTGCTGCTGGACCAGACGGCGGGCTGGCTGAACGACTCCGACATGAGCGTCGGGAGCTATCTGCGGCTGCTGGAGGGCGGCATCGGCGACGCCCGCACGGTCGTCGCCGAGGACTTCCCGATGACCTTCGCCGCGGCCTGGACGGCGCTGCTGGACCGCATCGCCGAGACCGCGCCGGACGCCGGGGAGCTGCTGCGGCTGTGCGCCTCCTTCGCGCCCGGCACCGTGCCGGTCACCCTCCTCGGCCGGATCCGCGGCGACTTCGCCCCGCTGACCGGCGACCCGCGACGGCTCCAGGACGCCCTGCGGCTGCTCGCCCGCTACTCCGTCGTGGACGCCACGGAGACCGCGGACGGCGCCGGGATCACCGGCGTCCACCTGCACCGCATGGTCCGCCTCCTGGTCCGCGAGGGCGTCCCGGCGCCGGAGCGGGAGCGGTACGCGCGCGCCGTGCGCGGCGCGCTCGC
>NZ_JBEPFC010000244.1:0-5674 GCF_040301705.1 Streptomyces sp. NPDC000151
CGTCCCGCTCCGGCCCGGGGCCGGTCACCGCGCCGCGCGCGGCGCGCAGGACGGCGGCGGCCTCCCACCTGAGCCAGCGCCACCAGCCCATCAAGGCAGCGGGGTGCCGCCGGTGGCGTTCACGATCTCGGCGGTGATGAACGCGGCGTGCTCGGACGCGAGGAACACATAGGCGGGCGCCATCTCGGCGGGCTGCGCGGGGCGGCCCAGCGGCGCCTGCTTCCCGAACTCCACGGTGTCCGGCATCGTCGCCGGGATCAGCGGCGTCCACACCGGCCCCGGCGCGACGGCGTTCACGCGGATGCCGTCGGGCGCGAGCATCTGGGCGAGCCCCTGCGTGAAGGTGACGATGCCGCCCTTGGTCGTCGCGTAGTCCAGCAGGTGCGGGCTGGGCTTGTAGCCCTGTACGGACGTGGTGTTGATGATCGAGCCGCCCTTGGGCATGTGCGGCAGCGACATCTTGCACAGCCAGAACATCCCGTAGAGGTTGGTGCGCAGCACCCGGTCGAACTGCTCCGTGCTGATGGCCTGGATGCCGTCCGGCTGGGCCATCTGGTACGCCGCGTTGTTCACCAGGATGTCGATGCGGCCGAACTCCGCGACCGTCCGCTCCACGAGCTGCCGGCACGCGGACTCCTCGCGGATGTCGCAGGGGACCGCGACGGCCTTCCGGCCCGCCTCCTCGACCAGCCGGGAGGTCTCGCGGGCCTCGTCGGCCTCCTCGGGCAGATGGGTGAAGAGCACGTCGGCGCCCTCGCGCGCGAAGGCCAGCGCCACCGCGCGGCCGATGCCGGAGTCGCCGCCGGTCAGCAGCGCCTTGCGGTCCGTCAGCAGGCCGCTGCCGCGATAGGAGTCCTCACCGTGGTCCGGTGGCGGGTCCATCGGCCCGGTCCAGCCGGGATGCTCCTGTTCCTGCGCGGGGAAGTCGGGCTGCGGGTGCTTCTCCCTGGGGTTCTGCGGCTGCCCGCTCGGGGCGCCGCTCCCCGCGTCGTCGTGGTGGTCGTGGGGTTGCGCGGCCACTGATTCCTCCTGCTCCGCATTGACCATTGACCGGATGGGGTGACAGCCGTCCCCTTCGGCTGATCACCGGGTCCCCCGCCCGACGGGCCTCAATCCATCATCGGGTCGCCCGCGAAGATCGGCGACCCGGCACCCGGGCGGGCCGCGCGAACCGGCCGGGGCACATGGGTTTCCCCTCGCCCCTCGGCGGTACTCGGTGCGGCATGGACTTCCCGGCGGAGACGCCCGGACGGAGAAGCCCGACAGAGATGACTTCATGACGGACAAAGCGAAGACACCGGATGAAGGCGACCGCCGGGGCCCCGCGAAGGGCCTGGCACTGCCCGAGCTGATGCGCGCGGCGCGCGCCCAGCTCGCCGAGCTCACCGGACTGCAGCCCGAAACCGTGACCCGCTGCGAGCGGACCGGGGACGGCTGGCTCCTGGAAGCGGAAGTACTGGAGCTCGCCAGGGTGCCCGACACGATGAGTTTGATGGCGCTGTACGAGCTGACCCTCGATCAGGAGGGCGTGCTCACCGGGTACCGGCGTGTCGGCCGCTACGAACGCGCGAAAGGAAACCCGTAGAGATGACTGTGGTTCCCGCTCAACAAGAAGGAGGCGGCCGAGGAGGCGGCGGCACCAGCGGCCTGTACGACGTACTGGAGCTGGTGCTGGACCGCGGACTGGTGATCGACGCCTTCGTGCGTGTCTCCCTGGTCGGCATCGAGATCCTCAAGATCGACGTACGTGTCGTGGTGGCGAGCGTGGACACCTATCTGCGGTTCGCCGAGGCGTGCAACCGGCTGGACCTGGAGTCCGGCCCCAAGAAGGAGCCCGGACTGCCCGACCTGGTCGGCGAGATGACCGAGTCCGGCGCGCGCGGCAAGAGCAAGGGCGCGCTCTCGGGCGCGGCCGAGACCTTCGCCGACGCCATCGGGCAGGGCCGCGAAGCGGCCTCCGGCAGGTCCGGCGACGAAGAGCCGCAACGCCGGCCGCGGCGCACCGCCACCAGCTCCCGCAAGAAGGAGGAGAGCTGATGACCACCTACGTCTACGGCATCGCGCACGCCGACCACCCCACCCCCGAGCAGCAGGTACTGGGCGTCGGCGACCCGCCGCGCCCGGTGCGGATCATACGGGCCGGCGAACTGTCCGCCGTCGTCAGCGACTGCCCCGACGGGCTGCGCCCCAAGCGCCGCGACCTGCTGGCCCACCAGCACGTTCTCACCGAGACGGGCAGCGCGGGCGCGGTACTGCCACTGCGCTTCGGCTCGCTCTCGACGGACGACGACGCGGTGCGCGGTGCGCTCGGCGAACACACCGAGCACTACAAGGCACAGCTGGCCGAGCTGACCGGCCGGGTGGAGTACAACGTCAAGGCCGCGCACCGCGAGGAGGTCGTGCTGCGGCTCGTCGTCGACGACGAGTCGGAGGTGCGCCGCCTCACGGAGGCTTTGCAGGCGTCCGGCGGGGGCGGTTACCCCGAGCGGGTGCGGCTGGGCGAGCTGGTGGCCAACGCCGTACGGGCCCGCGAGGTGCGCGACGCGCACACGGTCGAGCGGGCCCTGGCACCGCTGGCGGAGCAGTCGGCGCCGGGCCCCGAGGGGACGGGCTGGCTGGTGAACCTCTCGTTCCTGCTGCCGCGGACGGACACCGCGCCCTTCACCGAGGCGGCGACGCGGCTCGCCGAGGAGCAGCCGCAGCTGGAGCTGCTGGTGAACGGCCCGCTGCCGCCGTACAGCTTCGTGCGCCCGGCCCAGCCGGCCGCCGAGCACGCGGGCCGGGACTGATGGGCCTGCTCAAGGAAGTACTGCTGCTGCCCGCCGCGCCGGTGCGCGGCACCGGGTGGGTACTGCGCCAGCTCGTCGCCGAGGCGGAGCGGCAGTACCACGACCCCGGGGTGATCCAGCACGAACTACGGGAATTGGCGCGGGAGTTGGACGACGGCCTGATCGACGAGGCGGAGTTCGACCGACGCGAGGACGCGCTGCTGGACCGGCTGGAAGCGACGCGGGAACAGTGGCTCCACGGACAGTGAGAAGGACGAGGAGACGGTTGGGATGAACAACCGGGCGGCACTGGCACTGGCCGTCGCCGGCGGATACGCACTGGGTCGCACGAAGAAGGCGAAGCTCGCCCTGAGCGTCGGCGGCATCGTACTGGGACGGCGGCTGCAGCTCGACCCGCAGCGGCTGCTGGGCCTGGTGGACGAGCGGCTGAAGGCCGACCCGCAGCTCGCGGAGTTGCGCGACCAGCTGCGCGACGACCTGGGCGGAGTGGGCCGCGCGGCGGCGGACGCGTTCGTCAGCCGCCGCATCGACGCGCTGGCGGACAGCCTGCACGCACGCACCGCGGGCGTCCAGGAACAGCTCACCGGCGGTACGGAGGAGACGCGGGCCGAGGACGAGGAGCCCGCCGAGGCGGAAGGGGCCGAAGAGGCGGACGAGGCTCCGGACGACGAGCGCGGCGCGGCCCCGAAGGGCCGGACGCAGCGAAAGAAGGCCACCGGCAAGTCGGCACCCGCGGCCCAGCGGGCCCGGCGCACTACGAAGACCGGGACGGCCAGGACAGGTACGGCCAAGGCGGGCACGGCCAAGAGCGGGCCCAGGAGCGCCGCCAAGCAGTCCGCCAAACCGTCCCCCAAGTCGTCCGGCAAGCAGTCCGGCCGGAGCCGGGAGCGTACCGATGGCTGACCCCAAGCAGCGCCTCAAGGAGAGCATCGCTCGCAGTCCGGCCACCGACCGGCTCAAGGAGGAGGCCGCCGCGTTCGCCGCGGCCCAGGCCCAGCGGCTGCTGATCGCCGGCGGCCGGAAGCTGGGCGCCGCGACCACCCGGCTGCAGGACATGGCCGAGGGCAACGGCCCCGGCCTCGCCCTCGGCCCCGGTCTCGGCCGGCTGGTCCGCGGCGGCAGGAGCGGCGGCACACGGAAGGGCACCGGGACCGGACGGTTCGTCACCGTCGTCGAGGACACGGACGTCGGGGTGCCGCTGCGTACCGCGTACGACCAGTGGACGCAGTTCCAGGAGTTCAGCTCCTTCGCCAAGGGCGTGCAGGACGTGGAGCGCACGGACGACACCACCTCCACCTGGCGCGCCAAGGTACTCTGGTCCAGCCGCAGTTGGGAGGCGACCGTCACCGAGCAGCTGCCGGACCGGCGCATCGCCTGGTCGGCACAGGGCGCGAAGGCGACCGTCAACGGCGTCGTCACCTTCCACGAGCTGACGCCGGACCTGACCCGCGTCCTGCTGGTCATCGAGTACTACCCGAAGGGCCTCTTCGAGCGGACCGGCAACCTGTGGCGCGCCCAGGGACGGCGGGCCCGGCTCGACCTGAAGCACTTCCGCCGCTTCGTGATGCTCCGCGGCGAGGCGACCGACGGCTGGCGCGGCGAGATCCGCGACGGCGAGGTCGTCGAGTCCCACGAGGACGCGGTCGCCCGCGAGGAGGACGAGGGCGCCGCCGACACGTACGAGGACGAGAGCGAAGACGAAGGCGAGGGTGACACCGGCGCGTACGAGGAGGAGGACGGGAACGAGGACGAGGCCGAGGGTGACGCCGAGGCGTACGAGGACGACGAGGACGACGAGGAAGCGGCCTACGAGGGCGAGGACGAGGAAGAGGAAGAACCCGCCGACGCATCCGAGCTCGAGCCCGAGCCGGAACAGGTGAGGTGAGCGCTTACCCCATGTCCTATCCCTCCCCCGGCGCCGGCGGCGGCGCCAACCTCGCCGACATCCTCGAACGCGTCCTGGACAGAGGCGTGGTGATCGTCGGTGACATCCGGATCAATCTGCTCGACATCGAACTGCTGACCATCAAACTGCGGCTGATCGTGGCTTCCGTGGAGCGCGCCGAGGAGATGGGCATCGACTGGTGGCGCGACGACCCGTCGCTGTCGTCCGGCGCCCGCCGCGAGGAACTGGCCCGGGAGAACGCCGAGTTGCGTGACCGGCTGGCCGCTCTGGAGAGCCGCCAGGACGGGGACGCCCTGGAGGAACGGAAGGAGGAGTCACCGTGAGCACGCGTCAGGACGGCCTGCTGACGTACGCCTACGCCGTCCTCCGCCGCGGCGCCCGGCCGCCCGCCGGCCTGCTCGGCATCGGGGACGCGCCCGTGCGCACCGTGGCCGAGGGGCCGCTGGCCGCGCTGGTGTCCGAGGTGCCCGCCGCGGAATTCGACCAGCCGGCGGTGCGCGACCGCCTGGAGGACCTGACGTGGCTGGAGGCGACCGCGCGGGCACACCGGCAGGTCGTGGACGAGACCGCGGCGGCGGTCGGCGTGCTGCCGCTGCGGCTGGTCACGGTGTACCGCGACGAGGACGCGGTCCGGGCCGCGCTGGCCGCGCACACCGAGCGGTTCGAGCGGCTGCTGACCCGGCTGGAAGGGCGGCTGGAGTGGGGCGTGAAGGCGTACGCCCAGCAGCCCCCGGACGACCGGAAGCCGGCCGCCGCCCCGCCGCCATCGCAGCGGCCGTCCGATGCTCCCCCGGCCGCTCCCCCGGCGCGGCAACGGCCCGCGGCCGAGGCGGAGTCCGGGCGGGAGTTCCTGCGGCGGCGGCTGCGGGACCGCAAGGCCGAGGACACCGCGCTGCAGGAGGCCGACAGCCTGGCCCGGGCGGTGCACGACGCCCTCGCGCGCACCGCCGAGCACAGCCGGCTGCACCGCCCGCAGGAC
>NZ_JBEPFC010000245.1:0-5632 GCF_040301705.1 Streptomyces sp. NPDC000151
CGACGGCCGGCCGCTCCGCGGCGGGCGCGGGGCGCAGGCCCGCCCGCCGTCGTACCGTGCTCACCGCGGCCGCGTCCAGCAGCGCGGCGGCGGGCTCCCGCCCCGCACGCACCGGCACCGGAGCGGCCCGCCGCTCCGTCCCGAGCAGCGCGGCACTCACCAACTCCCCCCAGGAAGTCACCCTTCGCGTACTTCCGCTCGTCCCTCTCGCCTCATTCACGGCTTCCATCCCCTCCGTCGGCCGTTCGGATCGTTCTCACCGCGTCACCGTTCTCACCGCGTCACTGGTCTCACCGCGTCACCGGTCTCTCAGCGTCGCCGTTCTCACAGGGCCACCGGTGCCGGATCCCACGTCGTCAGCGGGACGAAGCCCCGGTGGCCGCACTCACCGAAGACGGTGAGGGGGCCGCCGCCGGATATCGCGGCCAGCTGCCACAGGCCCGTACCGCCCTCGCAGCGCGGGTCCACGGGCAGCGCCGACTCGCCGTCGACGTCGGCCAGTTGCCATCCCGTGCCCGGCCGCCCCGGCGTGGGCGGCCGGCCCGGTATCGGTACGACGTCGGCCAGCACCACCGGCCAGGAGTCCAGCCAAGGGTCGTCGCGCAGCGCGTCACCGTACGCGGCGAGCGCGGCGTCCGCGCCGCACCCGGTCGGCACGCCTCCCGGGGCGGCCGGTGCGTACCGCTCGCCCACGGTGACGCGCAGCGGGCGGGCGCCCGGGTAGTACGTCAGGTCGGCGTCCAGGACGAGCCCCGGCGGCAGGGCGAGATCGTGCGCCCGCCCGGGGCCCGCGAAGGAGAGGTGCAGCGCCATCCGGCCCGTCCGCTCGCCCCGCATCCATATGCGCCGCGCGGTCAGCTTGCCCCGCGGGCCTTCCTCGCGGTCCTGCTGTGCCAGCACCAGCCACCGGTCCCGCACCGTCCGCTCCGCGGATCTCCCGGCGGAACTCTCCGCGGTCCTCCCGGCGGAACTCTCGGCCGGGCTCTCCGCCGAGGCATCCCCGGCGGCGTCCGTGTCCGCCGGCAGGCCCACTCGTGAGCGGACCGTGGCCGCCAGCGGCTCCGGAAGCCGCTCGATACCAAGGAGCCCCTCGTCGAGGAGGTGGAGCAGCGCGCACTCCTCCAGCAACCGGGACGGCCAGTCGGCGCCCGACCCCGGGATGGAGCCCAACTCCCGCACCCGGGACGCCAGTCCGGGCGCCTGCGCGTCCACCATGCGGGCCGCCGTCTCGTCCCAACTGCCGTACCCCGCGCGGTCCGCCGCGGCCAGCCCGGAGCGCAGCAGGTCGGCGAGGCGGCGCTCCAGCTCCTCGGCCCCCGCGCCGACCCGCTGCGCCCGGCGCTCCGCCCGCCGACGCGCGGCCGCCGGATCGGCGAGGCCCTTGCTGCCCTTGTCGCCCTTGCCGCCGTCCTTGTCCCCCTTGCCCGGCCGGTCCTCGCGGTGCTCGCGCCGGCCGGACAACCACTCGGCGACCCACCGCGGCGGCTCGCCGGCCCTCACCACACGCCCGTCCTCCCCGTCCGTACCGACATCCCCCTCCGTGCCGTCATCCCCCTCCGCGCCGTTCTCCGCCGCCCACAGCAACAGCAGTCCCAGCGCGTGCTTGCACGGGAACTTGCGGCTCGGGCAGCCGCACTTGAAGGCAGGCCCCGTCGTGTCCACCATCGCGCGGTACGGAGTGCTCCCGCTCCCTTTGCACACACCCCACACCGCTCCGTCGCCCGCGCCCAACTCCGACCACGGGCCGGGCGTCGCGAGCTTGCCGCCGGCCTTGCGCGACGCCGCGTCGGGCGCCACCGCCAGTACCTGGTCGGTCGTCCAGCATTCCCCCTGCGCTCGGGGGTTCGGGGTCTTCTCCCCGTCCATTCCCAGCATGTCGAAAACGCTAGACCCAGCCACTGACAATCGCTCTGACCAGCACGTTTGTCACGGCGAGGCCGATTGTCAGTGGCATGGTGCAGTCTGGAATCCGCAAGCGGCCCGCGGGTTGCGGGGTGCGGGTCGTACGGCTTGGGGCAAGGGGGAGTCATGTCTTACGCGATGGCGGAGAACGGCGCGGGGAGCGGCCGGGGGACGGCGGCGGAAGCCGGGCGGCGGGACGGCGAGGCGGTGGCACTGCGGCCGCACGCGGAAGATGCATTCGCAAAGGAGCTGGCCGCGCTGGCGGCCGCGGACGACCGGCCGCGGCCCGAGCGCTGGTGCCTCTCGCCGTGGGCGGTGGCGACATATCTGCTCGGCGGCACGCTCGCCGACGGCACGGTGATCACGCCCAAGTACGTCGGCCCGCGCCGCATCGTCGAGGTCGCGGTCACCACCCTCGCGACCGACCGCGCGCTGCTGCTTCTGGGCGTTCCCGGCACGGCCAAGACATGGGTGTCGGAGCACCTCGCGGCGGCGGTCAGCGGCGACTCCACGCTCCTGGTCCAGGGCACGGCCGGCACGCCGGAGGAGGCGATCCGGTACGGCTGGAACTACGCGCGGCTGCTCGCGCACGGCCCCAGCCGGGACGCGCTGGTGCCCAGCCCGGTGATGCGCGCGATGGCGGAGGGCATGACCGCGCGGGTCGAGGAGCTGACGCGTATCCCGGCGGACGTCCAGGACACGCTCATCACGGTCCTGTCGGAGAAGACGCTGCCGATACCGGAGTTGGGGCAGGAGGTGCAGGCCGTCCGCGGCTTCAACCTCATCGCCACCGCCAACGACCGCGACCGCGGGGTCAACGAGCTCTCCAGCGCGCTGCGCCGCCGCTTCAACACGGTGGTGCTGCCACTGCCGGCCACGCCGGAGGAGGAGGTCGACATCGTGACGCGCCGCGTCGAGCAGATCGGCCGCTCGCTGGACCTGCCGCCGGCCCCGGACGGCATGGACGAGATCCGCCGGGTCGTCACGGTCTTCCGCGAGCTGCGGGGCGGTCTGACCGCGGACGGGCGTACGAAGCTCAAGTCGCCCTCCGGGACGCTGTCCACGGCCGAGGCGATCTCCGTGATCACCAACGGACTGGCGTTGGCGACCCACTTCGGAGACGGCGTGCTGCGCCCGGCGGACGTGGCGGCGGGCATCCTGGGCGCGGTGGTCCGGGACCCGGCGGCCGACCGCGTCGTCTGGCAGGAGTACCTGGAGTCGGTCGTCCGCGAGCGCGACGGCTGGAAGGACTTCTACCGCGCCTGCCGGGAGGTGAGCGCATGACGGAGCGGACGGAGCACGGCACGGGGGAGCGGCGGGCGCCCGGGCCGTGGCTGCTCGGGGTGCGGCACCACGGGCCCGGGTCGGCCCGTGCGGTCGGTGCGGCCCTGGCGCAGTGCGAGCCGAAGGCGCTGCTCATCGAGGGGCCGCCGGAGGCGGACGCGCTGGTGGCGCTGGCCGCGGACGAGGGGATGCGGCCCCCGGTCGCGTTGCTCGCGCATGTGACCGACGATCCGGGGCGCGCCGCGTTCTGGCCGCTGGCGGAGTTCTCCCCGGAGTGGGTGGCGCTCCAGTGGGCGCTGCGCCGCGGCGTCCCGGTGCGCTTCATCGACCTTCCGGCGGCGCACTCTCTGGCCGAGCCGGAGGGACCTTCGGGCGCGGGCCCGGAGACGGAGGCGCCTTCAGCCGCGCATTCAGCCGCGGAGGCGCCGTCCGCCGCGGAGGCGCCGTCCGCCGCGGAGACGGTGCCGACTGGGCCGGCGGAGCCGGCCGGCCCGCTGGTGGACGAGGCGCGCCTCGATCCCATCGGGGTGCTCGCCGCAGCCGCCGGTTACGACGACGCGGAGCGCTGGTGGGAGGACGTCGTCGAGCACCGCGGTACGGGGAGTGGCGCGGGGAGTGGTGCGGGAGGGGAGCCCGGTGACGCGCTGGCGCCGTTCGAGGCGCTGGCCGAGGCCATGGGGGCGCTGCGGGAGGAGTACGGCGACGGCGGGGACCCCCGTGACGCCGTACGCGAAGCGCACATGCGGCTGCGACTGCGCGAGGCGCGGCGGGAGTTCGGGGACGACCTCGCGGTCGTCTGCGGCGCGTGGCACGTACCGGCGCTCGCCCGCCGTACGACCGTCACCGCCGACCGCGCCCTCCTCAAGGGCCTCCCGAAGGCGAAGGTGTCGCTCACCTGGGTCCCGTGGACGCACCGCAGGCTGTCCCGGACCAGCGGTTACGGAGCGGGCATCGCCTCGCCCGGCTGGTACGGCCACCTCTTCAGCAGCCCCGACCGCCCCATAGAGCGCTGGCTGACCAAGGTCGCGGGGCTGCTCCGGGCGGAGGACTACGCCATCTCCACCGCCCATGTCATCGAGGCGGTGCGGCTCGCCGAGTCGCTGGCGGCGATGCGCGGCCGCCCGCTCGCCGGCCTCACCGAGACCGAGGACGCGGTGCGCGCCGTGCTGAGCGACGGCTCCGACGTGCCCGCCTCGCTGATCCACGACCGGCTGGTGGTCGGCGATGTGCTCGGCGAGGTGCCGCAGACCGCGCCCGCCGTGCCGCTCCAGCGGGACATCGCGCGGCTCCAGCGCACCCTCCGCCTCAAGCCGGCGGCGAAGGAACGCGAGCTGGAGCTGGACCTGCGCAAGGAGACCGACGCCGCGCGCAGCCGGCTGCTGCACCGGCTGCGGCTGCTGGACATCCCGTGGGGCGCGCCGGCCCATTCCCGTACGAGCACGGGCACGTTCCGGGAGACATGGCGGCTGCGCTGGGAGCCGGAGCTGTCGGTGCGGGTCGCGGAGGCGGGCATCTGGGGGACGACCGTGCTCGCCGCCGCCACGGCGCGGGCGGCGTCGGACGCGGCGGACGCGAGCGCGCTCGCCGAGGTCACGGCGCTGGCCGAGCGCTGCCTGCTGGCCGAACTGCCGGACGCGCTGCCGGTGGTGATGCGCGTACTGGCCGACCGGGCGGCGCTCGACGCCGACGTCGGCCACCTCGCCCAGGCGCTGCCCGCGCTGGTGCGGTCGGTGCGGTACGGCGACGTGCGCGGCACGGACGCGGCGGCGCTGCGCGAGGTCGCGGTCGGCCTGGCCGAGCGAGTCTTCGTGGGCCTGCCGCCGGCCTGCGCCTCCCTGGACGCGGAGGGTGCGGCGGAGATGCGGACGCATCTCGACGCGACGCAGCAGGCCGTGGGACTGCTGTCCGCCACGGCGGGGGACGGCGCGCCCGAGTCCGCGGCCGGGCCGTCCGGTGAGGTGCCGTCCGGTGAGGTGCCGTCAGGACTCCGGGAGCGCTGGACCGCTGTACTGCGCGTGCTGGCGGAGCGGGAGGGCATACCGGGGCTGATACGGGGCCGCGCGGCACGGATCCTCGTCGACGACGGCCGGCTGGGGGACGGCGGGGCCGCTCGGCTCATGGGGCTCGCGCTTTCGCCGGGCGTGCCGCCCGCCGACGCCGCGGCCTGGATCGAGGGGTTCGTCGGGGGCGGGGCCGGCGGGGGAATGCTGCTGGTCCACGACGAACGGCTGCTGGCGCTGCTCGACGGCTGGCTGACGGGGGTGCCGGGGGAGGCGTTCACGGACGTACTGCCGCTGTTGCGGCGGACGTTCTCGCAGTACGAGCCGGGGGTGCGGCGCACGCTCGGCGAGCTGGTACGGCGCGGGCCGGTGGCCGCGGGGCCGCCTGGCGGCGGTACGGCGGTCGGCCACGGTGCCGCGGGCGGCGGCGGCGAGGAGGCGGCGGC
>NZ_JBEPFC010000246.1:0-5567 GCF_040301705.1 Streptomyces sp. NPDC000151
CCGGCGGTGGCGGCGGCGCTCCGGGCCGTCCCGGTGGCGGCGGCTTCGGCGGTCGTCCCGGCTTCGGTGGCCGTCCCGGCGGTCCCGGTGGCCGTGGTGGCACGCAGGGCGCCTTCGGCCGTCCCGGCGGTCCCGCGCGTCGCGGTCGCAAGTCGAAGCGGCAGAGGCGTCAGGAGTACGAGGCCATGCAGGCCCCGTCGGTCGGCGGCATCATGCTGCCGCGCGGCAACGGTGCGACGGTTCGCCTGTCGCGCGGTGCCTCGCTGACGGACTTCGCGGAGAAGATCAACGCCAACCCGGCGTCCCTCGTCCAGGTCATGCTGAACCTGGGTGAGATGGTCACCGCGACCCAGTCCGTCTCCGACGAGACGCTGCAGCTGCTCGCCGACGAGATGAACTACGTCGTCGAGATCGTCAGCCCGGAGGAGGAGGACCGCGAGCTTCTCGAGTCCTTCGACATCGAGTTCGGCGAGAACGAGGGCGGCGAGGAGATGCTCGTCTCCCGTCCGCCGGTCGTGACCGTCATGGGTCACGTCGACCACGGTAAGACCCGACTGCTGGACGCGATCCGCAAGACGAACGTCATCGCGGGCGAGGCCGGCGGCATCACGCAGCACATCGGTGCGTACCAGGTCGCGACCGAGGTCAACGACGAAGAGCGGCGCCTCACCTTCATCGACACCCCGGGTCACGAGGCGTTCACCGCCATGCGTGCCCGTGGTGCGAAGTCGACCGACATCGCGATCCTCGTGGTGGCGGCCAACGACGGTGTCATGCCGCAGACGATCGAGGCGCTGAACCACGCCAAGGCGGCCGAGGTGCCGATCGTGGTCGCGGTCAACAAGATCGACGTCGAGGGCGCCGACCCGACCAAGGTGCGCGGCCAGCTCACCGAGTTCGGTCTGGTGGCCGAGGAGTACGGCGGCGACACGATGTTCGTCGACATCTCCGCCAAGCAGGGCGAGAACATCGACAGCCTGCTGGAGGCCGTGGTCCTCACCGCGGACGCTTCGCTGGACCTCCGGGCCAACGCGGAGCAGGACGCGCAGGGTATTGCGATCGAGGCCCACCTCGACCGCGGCCGCGGCGCCGTGGCGACCGTGCTCGTCCAGCGCGGCACCCTGCGGGTCGGCGAGACGATGGTCGTCGGCGACGCCTACGGCCGAGTCCGCGCGATGCTCGACGACAAGGGCAACAACGTCCAGGAAGCGGGTCCCTCGACCCCCGTCCTGGTGCTGGGTCTGACCAACGTGCCGGGCGCCGGCGACAACTTCCTGGTTGTCGACGAGGACCGCACCGCCCGTCAGATCGCCGAGAAGCGCGCGGCGCGCGAGCGCAACGCCGCCTTCGCCAAGCGCACCCGCAGGGTCTCCCTGGAGGACCTGGACAAGGTGCTCAAGGCCGGCGAGGTCCAGCAGCTCAACCTCATCATCAAGGGTGACGCGTCCGGTTCGGTCGAGGCCCTGGAGTCCTCGCTGCTCCAGCTCGATGTGGGCGAGGAGGTCGACATCCGCGTGCTGCACCGCGGCGTGGGTGCGGTCACCGAGTCCGACATCAACCTGGCGTCCGGCTCCGACGCGATCGTCATCGGCTTCAACGTCCGCGCCGAAGGCCGCGCGACGCAGATGGCCGAGCGCGAGGGCGTCGACGTCCGGTACTACTCGGTCATCTACCAGGCGATCGAGGAGATCGAGGCGGCCCTGAAGGGCATGCTGAAGCCGGAGTACGAGGAGGTCGAGCTCGGCACGGCGGAGATCCGCGAGGTCTTCAAGTCGTCCAAGCTGGGCAACATCGCGGGTGTCCTCATCCGGTCCGGCGAGGTCAAGCGCAACACCAAGGCGCGCCTGGTCCGCGACGGCAAGGTCATCGCGGAGAGCCTCAACATCGAGGGTCTGCGCCGCTTCAAGGACGACGTCACCGAGATCCGCGAAGGGTTCGAGGGCGGTATCAACCTCGGCAACTTCAACGACATCAAGGTCGACGACGTCATCGCGACGTACGAGATGCGCGAGAAGCCGCGCGGCTGATCGCACCACTCGATCCGGGGCCGGTCGGCGGGAGGAATTCCGTCGATCGGCCCCGGCCGTTGCGTGTACGGTGCCAGTGACCGCTACACCTCAGGCCCCACGGGTGGCTTACCCGGACTGCATGTACGTAGGGACGCTGTCCTTCGACCTCCTCCTCGGCGACGTACGGTCGCTGAAGGAGAAGCGCTCCGTCGTCCGCCCGATCGTCGCCGAACTGCACCGCAAGTACGCGGTCAGCGTGGCGGAGGTCGGCGAACAGGACCTCTACCGCCGGGTCACGATCGGCCTGGCGGCGGTTTCCGGCGACGCGGGGCACCTCACAGACGTACTGGACCGCTGCGAGCGACTGGTCGCCGCACGTCCCGAAGTGGAGCTGCTGTCGGTACGGCGGCGGTTCCACGGCGACCACGACGACTGACGCGACGGCCGGCCGGGTGACCGGCAGGCCGTGCGGGCCGTCGGCGCCGCAAGCACCATGGTGGAAAGAAACCAGAAGGAGAAGACCAGTGGCCGACAATGCGCGGGCGAAGAGGCTGGCGGACCTCATCCGGGAGGTGGTCGCCCAGAAGCTGCAGCGCGGGGTCAAGGACCCGCGGCTCGGCACGCACGTGACCATCACGGACACCCGGGTCACCGGCGACCTGCGGGAGGCGACGGTCTTCTACACGGTCTACGGCGACGACGAGGACCGGGCCAGCGCCGCGGCCGGACTGGAGAGCGCCAAGGGCATCCTGCGCTCCGAGGTCGGGCGTGCCGCGGGCACCAAGTTCACGCCGACCCTGACGTTCGTGGCGGACGCCCTGCCGGAGAACGCCCGGACCATCGAGGACCTGCTGGACAAGGCGCGGGCCTCCGACGCCAAGGTCCGCGAGGTGTCCTCGGGCGCCGACTACGCCGGTGAGGCCGACCCGTACCGCAAGCCGGGCGAGGACGACGACGAGGACAGCGCCGCCGAATGAAGCAGAAGGTCACCCCGCCGGACGGCCTTGTCATCGTCGACAAGCCGGCCGGCTTCACCTCGCACGACGTCGTGGCGAAGATGCGCGGCATGGCCCGCACGCGCCGCATCGGGCACGCCGGCACGCTGGACCCGATGGCGACCGGCGTGCTCGTCCTCGGCGTCGAGCGCGCCACGAAGCTGCTCGGTCACCTGGCGCTGACGGAGAAGGAGTACGTCGGCACGGTCCGGCTCGGCCAGACCACCGTCACCGACGACGCCGAGGGCGAGATCACCGAGTCCCTGGGCGCCAAGGACATCGGCCGGGACGCGATCCAGGCGGAGATCGACAAGCTGAGCGGCGCCATCATGCAGGTGCCGTCCAAGGTCAGCGCGATCAAGATCGACGGCAAGCGGTCCTACGCGCGGGTGCGCGGCGGCGAAGAGGTGGAGATACCGGCCCGCCCGGTCACCGTCTCCTCCTTCGTGCTGCACTCCGTCCACGAGACCGAGGCCGACGACGGCACCCCCGTCACGGACCTGCTGGTCTCCGTGGAGTGCTCCTCCGGTACGTACATCCGCGCGCTCGCCCGCGACATCGGTGCGGGCCTGGGCGTCGGCGGTCACCTGACGGCGCTGCGCCGCACCCGCGTCGGCCCGTACAAGCTCGACGCGGCCCGCACGCTGGACCAGCTGCAGGCGGCCGTGGACGAGCCCGAGGGCGGCGGCCTGCCGATCATGCCGATCGGCGAGGCGGCGGCCGCGGCGTTCCCGCGCTGGGACGTCACCGCGCAGCAGGCCAAGCTGCTCGGCAACGGCGCGCGCATCCCGATGCCGCTCTTCGACACGGACGGCACGGTCGCCGCGTTCTCGCCGGACGGCACGTTCCTCGCGCTGCTGGAGAACAAGGGCGGGAAGGCGAAGAGCCTGGCGGTCTTCGTCTGACGTCCGGTCCCTGTGTCCCGTGAGCCGGTGGCTCACGGGACACAGGCGTATGCGTATTCACCCCATCGGGCGGGCGCTCGGAGCGAACCGCGGGCGCGGACGGGGGCGCGTTCGCCGTGCGCCCTGTCCAGGACGATCACTGGCTGCCTACGGTCGAAATGACCCGGTACGCGCGTCGCTCCAGGTGAGCGGCGCGCGGAGCCGGATCTTCGGCGACGGCGGGAGGTACGGCGATGGTGGTGCAGGCGGCCGACGCGGCAAAGGCGCTGGTGCGCATCCACGACCTGGCCGGGCGGCCGCGCGGCACGGGCTTCCTCGCCGACCTCGACGGCACCTTGCTGACCAGCCACGAAGCGGTCGACGGGCTGGCCCGCCTGGTCCTGCACGGCGCGGCCGGGCGGACCTGCGCGGTCGGCGCGGACGCCGTCACCCCGCTCCCGGAGTCCGGCCTCGCCCTCGTCCGGACCACCGGCCTCGGCGTACCGCCGCTACCGGTCGCAGCGGGCCGCCCGGGGCCGGGGACGGAGGTACGGCTGTACGTGGACGGGGTGCGGGACGCGGCGCGTGTCATCGGGCGGGCGGCCGTCGTCTACACCGCGACCGATCGCCGCCACCAGCTGCCCGACGCGGTCGAGCTGGCCGTGCCCGGGCCGGCCGGCGAGGCGCTGCGGCTGGGCGGTCCGGCCGTCGGCGGGCTGGTGACCGACGCCGGAACGGGCGCGGTACTGGCCGTGGCGGGCACGGCACTGCACTGCGGGCGGCGGGCGGGGAGCACGGGGGTACTGGCGTACGCGTCGGGAGAGGGCACGTCCGCGTGGCCGGGGGAGGCCGGGCCCGAGGCCGTGCCGCGCGGGTTCGCGATCCCGCTGCACGCCGCGGCGGCGGCCGATCCGCGGGGGCCGCTCGCCGCGCTGCTGGCCCGTAACGCCGCGACCGTTCCCGCGTACGGCCCCGACCTCAACCTGGCCGGCGTGCTGGCGCTCACCACGACCGCCATGGGAACGGCGGGCGGTCCCGGGCCGTGGCGGGAGCCGGTCGAACGGCCCGATGTGGCGGAGGAGTTCGCGGCGTTCGGGGCGTGCGCTGCGGTGGCCGAGCCGGTGGCCGGTGCGGTGGCGGGGGCGGCGGGTGCTTCGGCGGGTACTCCGGTGGGCGTCCCGGCGGCGCGGGTCCTCGCCCTCGTCGGTGATCCCGGTACCGGGCGCAGCACGGAGCTGGCCGCGCTCGCCGCCCGCCGCGCGCGGGCCGCCGCGCCCGCGCCGACCCTCCGGCTCCGCGGCGCCGACCTGCGGGCCGCCGACCGCGGTCTGCGGGACGCGGTGGGCCGGACGCTGCGTTCGGCCGGCCGGGTGCTCAGCGCCTCGGGGCCGGCCCCGGGCGACCCCGCGGCCGCCACCCCCGAGGAGGTGGCCGGGCTCGCGCGGGCCGCCGGGCGCCCCCTCCTGGTCCTGCTCGACGGTCCCGAGGAGCTGCCACCGGACCTCGCGCGGCGACTCGCCGACTGGACCCGTGACACCGCGGAATGGCTGCACGGCGCCGGGGCCCGGCTCGTCGTCGCCTGCCGCCCCGAGTACTGGGAGACCGCCGGGGCCCTCTTCCCCGCCGCCGCCTTCCTGCACCGCCGGGTGGCGCGGCCGGTGCAGGAAGGCGGCGGGGAA
>NZ_JBEPFC010000247.1:0-5496 GCF_040301705.1 Streptomyces sp. NPDC000151
GGGCGGCGGGCGAGCGCCGTGCGGGCTCGGCCCGGCACCGGGTGCGCAAGCGCCGGGTGCGACTGGGCCTCGCGGCGGCGGGCCTGGTGGCCGTAGCGGGCATCGGCACGTGGCTGGCTTCCGGCGACGACACCCCCGACGACGCCCGCCCCGGTACGGAGCAGACAGCTCCGGACGTGCCGTAGCCGAGTGCCCCGTAAGGGGCGCGGGGAACTGCGCGAGCAACCACGACGGCGCCGCACGGGGCCACCGGCCTCGGACGGCCCGGCGCATGTCGGCTCACCCAGCCGTTAGGCTGGAGGCGTGGCAGTCGTCGATGTATCCGAAGAGCTGAAGTCCCTCTCCTCGACCATGGGGTCGATCGAGGCCGTCCTGGACCTCGACAAGATGAGGGCCGATATCGCTGCGCTCGAGGAGCAGGCAGCGGCCCCCGACCTCTGGGACGACGTGGAGAACGCCCAGAAGGTCACCAGCCGGCTGTCCTACCTCCAGGGGCAGCTGCGCAAGGCCGAGGACCTGCGAGGCCGCGTCGACGACCTCGAGGTGCTCTTCGAGCTGGCCGCCGACGAGGCCGACGAGGACACCCAGGCCGAGGCGGAGGCCGAGCTGATCTCGGTCCGCAAGGCGGTCGACGAGCTGGAGGTGCGTACGCTCCTGTCCGGCGAGTACGACGCCCGTGAAGCCGTGGTCACCGTCCGCGCCGAGGCCGGCGGCGTCGACGCCTCCGACTTCGCCGAGAAGCTGCAGCGCATGTACCTGCGCTGGGCCGAGCGGCACGGCTACAAGACGGAGCTGTACGAGACCTCGTACGCCGAAGAGGCCGGCATCAAGTCGACCACCTTCGCCGTCAACGTGCCGTACGCCTACGGCACGCTCTCCGTGGAGCAGGGCACGCACCGCCTGGTCCGGATCTCCCCGTTCGACAACCAGGGCCGCCGCCAGACGTCGTTCGCCGGCGTCGAGGTGCTGCCCGTCGTCGAGCAGACCGACCACATCGAGATCGACGAGTCCGACCTGCGGGTGGACGTGTACCGCTCCTCGGGCCCCGGCGGCCAGGGCGTCAACACCACGGACTCCGCGGTCCGCCTCACGCACCTCCCGACCGGCATCGTGGTCTCCTGCCAGAACGAGCGCTCGCAGATCCAGAACAAGGCCACCGCCATGAACGTCCTCCAGGCGAAGCTGCTGGAGCGGCGCCGCCAGGAGGAGCAGGCCAAGATGAACGCGCTCAAGGGCGACGGCGGCAACTCCTGGGGCAACCAGATGCGGTCGTACGTCCTGCACCCGTACCAGATGGTCAAGGACCTGCGGACGGAGTTCGAGGTCGGCAACCCGCAGGGTGTGCTGGACGGCGACATCGACGGCTTCCTGGAGGCCGGCATCCGCTGGCGCAAGCAGCAGGAGCAGGAGAAGTAAGCCGAGGTCGAAGCCGAGGCCGAGGCCGAGGCCGAGACATCGGAGGCAACCGTCGCCTGTGGGGCGGCGGTTGCTTTTTGTTGTGGTGATTTGGTTACAGTCGTACGCCGCCGACCCCCATAAAGCGCTGCAATACGGTCATCCGCTCTTTATTTGACCTTGACGGTCCGTTGGGATCTGGGAAGGGTAGAGCGCGGCATGCGTATGTCTGGGGCGCGTGTGAAACGGGGATCCTGGCGAACCGCCCGCTCAGCGGAGCCGCGAGTCGCGTACCCCCATCGGCCGTCGCCCCGCACAGAAATGCCCCAATGACACATGAGCTACTGGGGGTAGCAGGCAGATGACCAAGAAGACGCGGGTGCGCGTGGCGCGCGTTGCGGCCGGCGCTGTGATCGCGCTGGGCGCGTCGCTGACCGTGACGGGCGCCGCTTCGGCCGCCGAGCCGGGCGCTCAGGCCCAGGAGGACGACGGCATCATCGGCGGTCTCATCGGTGGCCTCATCGGCGGCGGTGACGGCGGCCAGTCCGACGGTGGCCAGTCCGACGGCGGCCAGGCCGGTGGCGACACCGGTGGTGACGACGGCGGTCTGATCGGCGGCGAGGACGACGGCGGCGCGATCGGCGGTGACGACAGCGGTGGCGCGGTCGGCGGCGACGACAACGGCGGCGTGGTCGGTGGCGACGACAACGGTGGCGCGGTCGGCGGTGACGACAACGGCGGCCAGAACGGTGGCGACAACGGCATCGGCGGCGGCAACGGCGGCAACGGCGGCGACAACGGCATCGGTGGCGGCAACGGCGGCGATGGCGGCAACGGTGGCGACAACGGCATCGGCGGCGGCAACGGCGGCGACAACGGCGCCACCGGCGGCAACGCCACTGGCGGCGACGCCAACGGCGGCGACGACGGCACCGGTACCGACAACGAGGGCACCAAGCCGATCGAGCAGCCGGGCGACTCCAAGGAAGACATCGCCAACACGCCCGGTCAGGCCCAGGACACGCCCAAGGGCGGTCAGCAGCAGGCCGGCGGCGAGCTGGCCGAAACCGGTTCGTCCGGTACGACCTTCCTGCTGATCGGTGCGGCGACGATGATCGCCGGTGGCATCGGCTTCCGCATGATGCCGCGCCTGATCAACAAGGGCGGTTCCGCCGCGGCCTGAGGCCCCGGCGCGGCACCGTGAAACGTGCCGCAGCGGCATGACGCACAGCGAAGGGCCCGGCGCGCAATCCGCGCCGGGCCCCTTTGCGTATGCGGTCTTGTCCGTATGCGGCTGTCCGTATGCGATGTCCGTATGCGATCTCGTCGAGATCAGCCGGGGGTCAGCCCACCCGTCGCCAGCAGGCCCACCGCGACCAGCGCCACCAGCAGCACCACGAGGGTCGCCGGGGTGACCTGCGCGAAGAGCCCGGTCAGGCCGCTCTGCTGCTGCAGTCGCTCCCTGCTGGCCCGGCACACCGGACAGCGGCCCTCGCTCACGGGGGCCGCGCAGTTGGCGCACACCAGTCGGTCGTACGTCATGCGACCTCCTTCTCACCAGCTCCAACGCGCGGGCCGGCGCATTGGTTCCCTCTTCTACTGTGCCAGCTCGCCGGCCCCTCGGCGCGCGTACCGGAATCCTCGCAGCGCACGGCACGTTCAGGCCGCGCGCGGGCCGTCGGCGGGAGCCGGAATGTGTTCGTTTTGTCCCCGTAGGTGCCGTGAATAAACGCACCAAGACCGGACGCCGACTGCGCCGCGCCTCGTGGTTCGCGTATGGTCACGCTCACCGACGGGAGCCGCAACTCGGCAACCCGTGCCCCTACCCAGGTCGACCGTGGTGCATCTGTGATCCGATTCGACAACGTCTCCAAGACTTATCCGAAGCAGAACCGCCCCGCTCTCAGGGACGTCTCGCTCGAGATCGAACGAGGCGAGTTCGTCTTCCTGGTGGGCTCGTCGGGCTCCGGCAAGTCCACCTTCCTGCGGTTGCTCCTGCGCGAGGAGCGGGCCAGCCACGGTGCGGTGCACGTACTGGGCAAGGACCTCGGAAAGCTGTCCAACTGGAAGGTCCCGCAGATGCGGCGCCAGGTGGGCACGGTCTTCCAGGACTTCCGGCTGCTCCCGAACAAGACCGTCGGGCAGAACGTCGCGTTCGCCCTGGAGGTCATCGGCAAGCCGCGCGGCCAGATCCGCAAGACCGTCCCCGAGGTGCTCGACCTCGTCGGCCTGGGCGGCAAGGAGGACCGGATGCCGGGCGAGCTGTCCGGTGGTGAGCAGCAGCGCGTGGCGATCGCGCGGGCGTTCGTCAACCGCCCGATGCTGCTGATCGCCGACGAGCCGACCGGCAACCTCGACCCGCAGACCTCCGTCGGCATCATGAAGCTGCTGGACCGGATCAACCGCACCGGCACGACCGTGGTCATGGCGACCCACGACCAGCAGATCGTCGACCAGATGCGCAAGCGGGTCATGGAACTAGAAAAGGGCCGGCTCGTACGCGACCAGTCGCGCGGCGTGTACGGCTACCAGCACTAAGCGTGTACGGCCCCCAGTACTGAAAGGACGCCATGCGCGCCCAGTTCGTCCTGTCGGAGATCGGCGTCGGTCTCCGCCGTAACCTCACGATGACCTTCGCCGTCATCGTCTCCGTGGCTCTCTCGCTCGGCCTCTTCGGCGCCTCGCTGCTGATGCGCGACCAGGTCAGCACGATGAAGGGCTACTGGTACGACAAGGTCAACGTCTCCATCTTCTTCTGCAACAAGAACGACGCCGACTCCGGCGCCAACTGCGCCAAGGGCGCGGCCACCACGCAGCAGAAGAACGACATCCGCGCCGAGCTGAACCGGCTGCCGATCGTCGAGAAGGTGAGTTACGAGTCCAGCGACCAGGCGTACAAGCACTACAAGGAGCAGTTCGGCGACACGCCCGTCGCGGGCCTCGTCACCCCCGACCAGCTGCCGGAGTCCTTCCGGGTCAAGCTGAAGGACCCGACCAAGTTCGCGGTCATCAAATCGGCCTTCAGCGAGCGGCCCGGCGTCCAGGAGGTCCAGGACCAACGGGACACCGTGGAGCCGCTGTTCAACCTGCTCAACGGCATGAACATCGCCGCGCTGTGCGTGATGGGGCTGATGCTGGTCGTTGCGCTGCTGCTGATCGTCAACACCGTACGGGTGTCGGCGTTCAGCAGGCGGCGGGAGACCGGGATCATGCGGCTGGTGGGCGCGTCCAGCTTCTACATCCAGATGCCGTTCATCCTGGAGGCCGCCATCGCGGGCCTGATCGGCGCCGGGTTCGCCTGTGTCCTGATCGTCGGCGGCAAGTTCATCCTCGTGAACAACTGGCTGGCGGAGAAGATCCAGGTGATCAACTTCATCGGCTGGGACTCCGTGGTGGCCGTGCTCCCATTGGTCCTGCTCATCGGTCTTCTGATGCCGGCGCTCGCCGCGTTTTTCGCGCTCCGCAAGTATCTGAAGGTGTGAGTTATGCCAAGAGCGCCGTGCGGGCAACTGCCCGTACGGCGCTTCTTTCTGGCCTAGACTCACCGGCATGTCGGGCCGATTGCACTTTGTCCGGCCCCGCCGCATCCGCCGCGGGGCGGCCCTGACGTTGGTCTTCGCGAGCGTGCTCGGTACGGGCGCGGCAGCCGGTACTTGGGGCGGCGAAGGCCGAGAAGGGGCGGAGCACCGGATACCGGTACGTACCGTCGCCGACGGCCGGTCGGCCGCGGACGGCACGGCGGACCGCGAGGCCGTCGAGCGGGCCGCCAGCGAGGCGATCAAGGACGGCAAGTCCGGCAGCCAGGCCGCGGCCGACGTGGTCAGCCGCAGCGGCGACCGCTGGTCCACGGTCTACACCGCGGGCGAGTACGAGGACTTCAGACAGCAGCTCGACGGCGAGTACGTCGGCGTCGGCCTGTGGCTGCGCCAGGCCGAGGGCGGTCATGTCCGCGTCTCCCGCGTCCGCCCCGACAGCCCCGCGGCCCGGGCCGGCATCGCGCCCGGTGACGCGCTGCTCGCCGTCGACGGCCGCACCACCCGGCACCGCCCGGTCACCGAGGTCGTGGCGCGGCTGCGCGGCGACGCCGGTGCCGAGCCGCGC
>NZ_JBEPFC010000248.1:0-5471 GCF_040301705.1 Streptomyces sp. NPDC000151
GCGGCGGCGAGGAGGCGGCGGCCCCCGGCTTCGGCCCGGGCCTGGACCGCGACCGCGCCGCGGCCGTCCTGCCGACCCTGCATGCCCTGCTGGGCGGTGGGCCCGACGACGAAGCCCGCGCGCTCATCACCACATGTACGGGCACGGCTACGGGCACAGCTACGGACACATCCACGGGGGAGATGCGATGACTGCGGAGCCGCTGGCGACAGGACCGGAAACCGGCACCCATCCCGAAGAGCGCATGCGGCGTTGGCGGTTGGTGCTGGGCGGGGGAGACGGGGACGGGACCGGGTGCGAGCTGCGGGGGCGGGACGCGGCGATGGACGGTGCGCTCGGGGCGCTGTACGGCGGCGGGCCCGGCGAGGGGGCCGGCGCCGGAGGGCCCGGCGGGCGTGGCGGCCGGAAGGAGGGCGCGTCCCGCTCCGGGGGGCTCGGCGGCTCCGCGCCCGTCGTGGCCAGGTGGCTCGGCGACATCCGCCGGTACTTCCCCACCCCCGTCGTCCAGGTGATGCAGCGGGACGCGATCGACCGGCTGGGCCTGTCAGCGCTGCTGCTGGAGCCGGAGATGCTGGAGGCCGTCGAGGCCGACGTCCACCTGGTCGGCACGCTGCTCTCGCTGCACAAGGCCATGCCCGAGACGACGAAGGAGACCGCACGGGCGGTCGTGCGCAAGGTCGTCGAGCAGTTGGAGAAGCGGCTGGCGAGCCGGACGCGGGCCACGTTGACCGGCGCGCTGGACCGCTCGGCGCGGATCAGCCGGCCCCGCCACCGCGACATCGACTGGGACCGCACGATCCGCGCGAACCTCAAGAACTACCTCCCCGAGTACCGCACGGTCGTGCCGGAGCGGCTGATCGGCTACGGGCGGGCGGCGCAGGCCGTCAAGAAGGAGGTCATTCTCTGCATCGACCAGTCCGGGTCGATGGCGGCGTCCGTCGTGTACGCCTCGGTGTTCGGCGCCGTGCTCGCCTCCATGCGCTCCCTCGACACCCGGCTGGTCGTCTTCGACACCTCGGTCGTCGACCTCACCGACCGGATCGACGACCCGGTGGACGTGCTCTTCGGTACGCAGCTGGGCGGTGGCACGGACATCAACCGGGCGCTGGCGTACTGCCAGTCGCGGATCACCCGGCCCGCCGAGACGGTCGTCGTGCTCATCAGTGATCTGTACGAGGGCGGGATACGCGACGAGATGCTGAAGCGGGTGGCGGCGATGCAGGCGTCCGGCGTGCGGTTCGTGACGCTGCTGGCGCTGTCGGACGAGGGGGCGCCCGCGTACGACCGGGAGCACGCGGCGGCCCTGGGGGCGCTGGGGGCACCGGCGTTCGCCTGTACGCCGGAGCTGTTCCCGGAGGTGATGGCGGCCGCGCTGGAGAAGCGGCCGCTGCCGATACCGGACCCGACGGGCTGACGGGGCGACGGATCGACGGTCGCTGCTGCCTCAGCCGGCCCGTCTCGGCGGAGTGTTCGCAGGTCGTACACCCTGCCGCCACCTGCCGTCACGTGCCGATACCGGACATGGCGGAGTAACAGTGACAGGTGGCACAGGGGACTTGCGCGGCACCTGGCTGCTCGTGCAAGTATCTGGGCATCGCCCGATCACCCGCGACGTGCTGTGTGATGCGGGGTGCCCTGAGCGCCTCGCTCCCGGTCGCCGTCCTACGGGAAGGTCCCCCTTGCCTGCTGTGCTCGCCCTGCCTGCCGCCGTGCGCCTGCCGCGCACCGTGGCCGTGCGGCGTGCGCTGCTGAGCGGGCTCTTCCTGATCGGCTTCGTCGTCCTCGCCGTCGCCTTCGGCGGCGGTACGGCACACGCGGCGGACACGACGCAGATGGCCGAGACGCGGACGGAGGCGCAGGGCGCCTTCTCCGACGACTCGACCGGTACCGCCGGCTCGACCGGCTCCACCGGTACCTCCGGCTCCGCCACGACGCGCGACACTTCCGCCACCTCCGCCGCTTCGGCCCCCACCACCACCGACGAGCGTTCGCCGCTCGCCGGCTCCGGTGCGGCGCTGCAGCGGGAGGCCGCGGACCGTCAGGCGCGGGCCAAGGAGGCCGGCGCCCGGCTGTCCGCCGGCGCGCAGGCGTCCGGGGAGCGGCTGGGCGAGGCCGTACGCCCCCTGACGGACCGCCTGCGGCCCGTCACCGACCCGGTCACCGCTCCGGTGCACGAGGTCGTTCAGGGCGTGGGGCACGCGACCGGGCTGCCGGTCCGGCTGCCCGGCGACGGCGTGGGCCAGGGCCGGGGCGGCGAGCAGCCGCAGTTCGGTGACGTGCGGGACAGCGGCCGACAGCACGTGGCCGTGGCCGAACGGTGCGGCGACCGCACCGGCGGCGACCGGTCGACGGCTCCGGTGGACACCACCGGCGGCCCGGACCGTACGGCTGCGCGGGCCGCGGCCGACGGCGCCGGCGACGCACCCGGCCAGGGCGGACTGCCCGGCCACCTTCCGCAGGGCCCGGTCGCACCGGCCCCGCACACCACCGGCGACGGCAACGGCCCCCGAGGCGGGGACCAGCACGCCGTACTGCCGGGCGGACACCCGGGCTTCGGGCTGGTGCCCGGTGGCGTACGGGCGGCGAGCGGCGCGCCGACGCGCGAGTTCAGCGCCGATATCCTCGAATTCCCGGGCTAGGGCAGACCTCCCGCCGGATCTCCGACACACGCGCCTCCACCGACACACGGTGAGTGAGCGCACGGATCCGACGGCCGTCAGCACCTCTGGACCTGCCGCGCGGGGGCGGGACAGGTCTGCCCACACACCTCCCGGAATCCGAAGGACTCATCACCACCATGCGCAACAACATCCGTCGTTCCATCGTCGTCGCCGCTGCCGCCACCGGTCTGTTCGCCCTGGGCACCGCGGGCGCCAACGCCGCCGAGCTGCCCGTCGACGCCCCTGACACCGGTGCGGTCACCGGTACCGTCCAGCAGAAGCTGCCGGCCGGCGAGCTGACCGGCGCGGTCAAGGACACCGCGGGCCAGGCGACCGGCACCGTCGAGAACACCGTGGGCGACGCGGCCGGCAAGGTGACCGGCGCGCTCCGCGGCGGCGACGTGCACACCACGGACGGCCTGCCGTCCGCCGGTGCCCTGACCGGTGGCCTGACCGGCACCGACGCGCTGCCCACCGGCCGCGTCGGCGACGCGACCGGCACGCTGAAGGACGTGCAGAAGAAGGCCGACCTGAAGAAGGTCGCCAAGGCCGCGAAGACCGCGGGCAAGGCGACGAAGGCCGCGGGCAAGGCGGCCAAGACCGTCAAGGGCGCCGTCAAGCAGGTCCAGCAGGCCGGCAACCTCCGTCTGCCGGCCGTCCCGTCCCTGCCCGTCCAGGGCGTCCCCGCCCTCGACCTCCGCAGCCTGCCGGTCGAGGCCCCCGCCGCCCAGCTCCCCACCGAGCTCCCGGTCCAGGTCCCCAACGCCGAGCTGCCCACCCAGCTCCCCGCCGACCTGCCGGTCGAGGCCCCCGCCGCCCAGCTCCCCGCCGAGCTGCCGGTCCAGGTCCCCAACGCCGAGCTGCCGGCCGAGCTGCCCACCCAGCTCCCCGCCGAGCTGCCCAACACCCCCGAGCTGCCCGACGCCTCCGGTGTCGCTGACGGTCTCGTCACCTCGCTGGCCGGTACGGACCTGCGTCCCGGCACGCTGACCAACCCGGCCCAGGGTGCCCTGGCCACCGCTCGCCCGGTCGTCGACGCGACCGCCGCCGACGTGCTGCCGCCCGTCGCGCAGCGCGCGGTCGGCAAGGTCGTGCCGGTCGCCCAGGACGCGGTGGGCGGCGTGGGCCTGCTCGCCGGTGACGCGGCCGGCCAGGCCACCCCGTTCGCGCAGGGCGTCGCCGCCGACACCCAGGTGTTCGCCGAGGGCGCGGCCGCCGACGCCGTGCCGTTCGCGCAGGGCACGGTCGCCGACGCGCAGGGCTTCGCCCAGGGCGCGGTCGCCAACACGGTGCCGTTCGCGCAGGGTGTGGCCGCCGACGCCCAGCCGTTCGCGCAGGGTGTCGCCACCGACGCCGTGCCGTTCGCGCAGGGCCTGGGCACCACCGTGGCCGCCGACGGCCAGGAGACCGCGGGCAACGCCGTCGCCGGTGTGCAGCGCATCATCCCCGTCGACATCGCGCAGGCCGACCTGACCAGCCCCGCCAACATCCCGGCGCTGCCGGTCCTGGCGGGCTGAATGCCGTACCCCGGGTCCGGCGCCCGGGAGCCCCTCGGCCGGCGTTGTGGGGACGCCGCCCGTACGGGCACCGGTAACCGGAAGCAGCCATAAGCAGTACAAGCCGCTGGACGGCCCTCTTTGGGGAGGGGGCCGTCCAGCGGCTTTTGTGCTGCGGGGAGGAGCCGGGTGCCGCTCCTCAAAACTCAGAACCCAAGACTCAGGACTTCGGCACCTTCAGCCGCTCCCAGGTCACCTTCCCCGGTATCCCGTCCGCGTCCTTGCCGGAGAAGCCGAGCTTGCGCTGCCACGCCGCGTAGGACCTGCGGTCGGCCTCCGTCCAGTACGGGCCGGGGCCGTCCTCGTAGTGCGAGCAGTCCTCGGCGACCAGCCGCTTGCCCATCGCCGTGATGATCGGGCTGTGCGCGCCGGCCTGGAAGAAGCCGCCGCCGGGAAAGCGTTCGTACCGGGCCGGGCGCGGCCTGCCGCCCTCGGGCTTCTCGGGCGCCGGCCGCTCCGGAGCCGGCTTCTCGGGCGTCGGCCGCTCCGGAGCGCCGCCGCCACTCGGCTTGCCCGCGAGCCGTTTCTTGATGCGGTCCCGCATCCCGTCCATCGTGAAGCCGCGCGGGTCCGTCTTGCCCGGCTGCCACTCCTTGTGGCCGATGACGGACTTCTCGGTCCAGCCGTGCGCCCGGCAGATCGCCGCGGACACCTTCTCGATCGCGGCCTTCTGCTCCTCGGGCCAGGGGTCGTCGCCGTCGCCGAGGTTGATGCACTCGAAGCCGTAGAAGTGGCGGTTGCCGTCGGTGTTGGCCGCGTTGTCGTGCGGCAGCTTCGACTCGTTGACCACCGCGCGCAGGACGTCGGAGTCGCCGAGCCCGGCGTGGTTGGCGCGGCCGTTGCCGACCAGCCAGACCTCGCCCTTCTTGTCGATGACGCCGTGGCACAGCGGTCCGGGCAGCCCGGAGCGGCCCTCGTAGCAGAGCTCGACGGAGCTGTCGGTGCCCTTGGTGACGGTGTGGTGGATCATCACGCCGTTCAGCGGGCCCCACAGCCCCTTGGTGTTCCTGTTGTGCCGACGCCAGTTGCGGACTTCGTGGACGGTCAGGCCCTCCTTGCGCAGGACCTCCACCAGGCGCGACGCGCTCAGCGGCTCGGCCATCGTTGTGCTCCTTCCTCGGCCCGCCCGGGCGGGCCGGTCCCCCGGTCGAGGGGGGGGGGGGGGGGGACGGCCGGCGGCCCCGGCGGGCGTGGGGGGGGGGGGGGCGGGGGGCGCCCCCCGGGGGGGGTGGTGCGGGGGGACAACGAAACGAAC
>NZ_JBEPFC010000249.1:0-5431 GCF_040301705.1 Streptomyces sp. NPDC000151
GCCGCCGCCGGCCGCGATGCGCAGCGCGGTGCGGTCGGCGCGGGCCGCGAGCCGGTCGGGGCCGTCGCGGCGGGCCACCAGCTTCTCGAACAGCCGCTCCCACTCGGCGGTGACCCGCTCGCCGGAGAAGCGCTCGTACACGCCCGCGCGCGCGGCGCTCCCGTACGCCCGCAGCCGCTCCTGATCACCCATCAGTTCGCCGAGCGCCGCGGCCAGCGCGTCGACGTCGCCGGGCGGCACGAGCAGCCCGTCCACGCCGTGCCGGACGATCTCGGCGGGCCCTGTGACGATGTCGTACGCGACGACCGGCACCCCGGCGGCGAACACCTCCAGCAGTACGAGTGGGAACGCCTCGTTCCGGGACGGCAGCAGGCACAGGCTCGCCTTTGCCCACTCCTCGGCCATCTCCCGCGTCCGGCCGAGGAGTTCGACCCGGTCGTGCAGCGCCAGGCCCTCGATCAGGTGGCGCAGCCGGACCTCGTGCGGCCCGTCGCCGAAGATCCGCAGCCGCCAGTCCGGGTGCTCCTCCGCCACCTGTGCGAAGGCCCGTACGGCGTGGTCGAGCTGCTTCTCGGGGGTCATCCGGGCGGCCACCACGATCGTGCGGCCCGCGAGGTCGGAGCGCGGGCGGTAGCCGTCGGGCACCGCGTTCGGGATGGCGGGGAGCTCGGGCGCCGCCGGGCCGAGGGACTCGCGGAACCATTCGGCGGTGCGCTCGGTCAGCGACACCAGCGCGTCGATGCGCGGCGCGTACCGCAGCAGCGGCTCGCCGCTGACGCCGCGCAGCTGGGAGGCGCGGTGCTCCTGGTGCACGGTGATCACCCGGCCCTGCACCAGCTCGGCGGCCGCGGCCATCAGGGCGGGCGTGGTGGTGACCAGGACGTCGGTGTCCAGGGCCGCGAGCGCGGCGCTCAGCTCGATGTCGGAGAGCCGGTTGAAGGTGTGCTCCCAGGCGGGTTCGATCAGCTCGCTGGGGAGCGAGGTTAGGGTGCGGCAGGCCGCCTCGTCCAGGCCGCTGCGGCGCACCGGCCGCTCGTACGGCCCGGTGCGGTCGATCAGGTAGCGGCGTCGGATGTCCCGGCCGGAAGGGAAGAACGGCTCGGCGCGGGTGCGGAAGACGCTCAGTACCTCGACGTCGTGGCGCGAGGCGAGGTGGGCCGCCTGGGTGTACGCGGCCATTTCCGTGCCGCCCATCTCGTCGCCGAGGGTGAGCAGGAACGTGATCCTCATGGCCGGTCCTCCGAGGGCTCGTGGGCGCGGGCGGGCGTGGCGTACGCGGCGCAGCTGACGGCGAGGGTCCCGGCGGCGGAGAAGTGGGCGTGCACCCGCAGCAGCTGGCCGTCCGCGAGCGCTATGGAGCGGTAGGGCGTACGGAAGACCCGCTTCGGGTGGCGTACGTCGGTCAGCCGGCGGCCGACCTTCAGGCGGGTCCGCCCGGACCGCAGCCGTACTTCCCAGGTGTGCTGGACATGCCCGTCGGCGGCCATCGCGGCCAGCGGGAGGTCGGCCGTGAGGTGGCCGGCGCCCTGTTCCAGCTCCATCGGCAGCACGATGCCGCCGCTGCCCTGCCGGACGGCCTCGGCGGTCCAGGCGGCGTGCCGGGGCAGCGGGCCGACCAGCCGCACCTGCACGGTGACCCGGTCCCAGCGCAGGCCGAGCGCGACCAGCTCGGCCTGCGGGGCCGGGGCCGTCACCTTGAGCAGCGCGTGGCCGTCGGCGGACCGCACGGGGCGGAAGAGGGCGCCGCTGTCGGGGTCGGGGGAGCGCGGGAGGGTCGGCCCGCCGCCGGTGCGGTGCGGGGCGGCGCCGAGGCCGGCCAGGACCTCCCGGCCCGCCGTGTCGGTCACGGCCAGGGACAGCCGCCAGACGCCGGGGCCGAGCGCGAGGGCGCCGGGTTCGGCGGACGCGGCGGGCTCGTCGTGCGGGGCGAAAAGCAGCGGGGCCGTGGCGGTGAGCAGCAGCGTGCCGTCGGGCTGGAGCTCGGGGGTCAGCGGGGCGGTCCTGCGGTGGCCGCGGTGGTCCAGATGGAGCAGCGCGGTGCCGATCCCGTGGGCGCGGCGGGGGTAACGCACCGCGAGGTTCAGGGTGCGGCCGCCGAGTACGGAGAGGTGGACGGGGCGCAGGACGGGCCGCGGGCGCAGCCGTGCGGCGAGCACCGGGACGGTGTCGACGCGCTCGATGCGGCGGCGTACGCCGGCCGCCGCGCGGCGGGCGCGGCGGCCGGCTTTCACCGCTCGGGACAGCAGGGCCTGATCCATGGCGGGCCGGTGCTCCCTTCCGTGGGACGCGGGGCGGCGCCCGTTGGGCGCGTGGCAGGGCATCCTTTTTGTCCCCTGGCGAGTCATCCCTTGAGTGAGCTTCCCCCTGTGGGGGCGGAAGCACCCGCGGGTGTCCGGGTGCACAGGGGATGTGTACACGGACTTACGGCGTCATAGTTGCATCAAACGCCCATAGGGGTAAACGACCGGACCGCGGGGAGACGCGAAGGGGGAGACCGGAGTGAGTGCACAGATGGGACAGCGGACCGCCGAGCCACGCCGCCGGCCCGTACGGCATCCGGGTGCGCGCCGCGCCGGAGGGACGGTGCGGCGGATCAACCCGGAGGCATCGACCCTGGTGTCGGTCTACCGCAAGGCGGTACCGGAACACCTGCGGCGGGCCATCGCGACCCGCTCCACCCCGGAGCTGCGCCGCCGCATCAAGCAGCAGGTCAGCTGGCTGGCGACGGCCCGACATCTGGACGGGCTGCGCACCCGGAGCGTGGCGCTCGCGCACCGTGCCCTCGCCGCCGGGCCCGGCCGGGCCGTCACGATGGCCGACGGGCACCCGCGCATCGCCCTCGTGCAGCACGACCTCTCACCCGCCCGGGCCCGCCGCGACAACCTGGTCACCGTCACCGAGACCCTGGAGCAGGCCGGCGTCGACCACTTCTGCGTACGCGGCAAGGAGCGCGGCCGGGGCGTGGTCGCGGTGGCCGAGGAGGACGGCTCGCGGGCGCTCGCCGCGCTGGCCGCCCGGTGCCGCGCGCTGCCCGGCTACGTCTCCCTGCTGGCCCCGGGCAACGAGGTCCGGCACACCGCGCCCGGTTACGACTCCGGCGGCTGGCACCGGGCCGGGCGTGCCGGGCTGTTCCGGGTCACCTGGTTCCGTACCGACCCAGGGCGTTCGCTCGTACTGGACGAGGCGTACGGCTGCGACGTGGAGTTCTGGCCGCGCGAGGAGGACCGGCTGATCGCCCCGCGGCGGAACGCCGTCACCGAGTGGGTGCCGGCGCAGGGGCGCCGGATCAGCGTCCCCGCCGCGCTCTTCACCTGCCCCAACGGGTCGGGCGACGACCGCACCCCGCAGGTGGCCACCTACCGGGACTTCACCGTCCCGCTGCCCGGCGACATCACCTTCCCCATCGACGTCGTCTACACCTGGGTGGACGGCGCCGACCCGGCCTGGCTGGAGCGCCGCGCGGCGTGCACCGGGCAGGCGTACCACGACGAGGCGGCCAACGCCGCGCGCTACGCCAACCGTGACGAGCTGCGCTATTCGCTGCGCTCGCTGGACATGTACGCGCCCTGGGTGCGCGACGTCTACCTCGTCACCGACGACCAGGTACCGCCCTGGCTGAACACCGCGCACCCGCGCGTGAAGGTCGTCAGCCACCGCGAGATATTCACCGACACGAGTGCGCTGCCGACGTTCAACTCGCACGCCATCGAGAGCCAGCTGCACCACATCGAGGGCCTCTCCGAGCACTTCCTCTACTTCAACGACGACGTCTTCCTCGGCCGGGAGGCGTCACCGCACGACTTCTTCCTGGCCAACGGGCTGACGAAGTACTTCCCCTCGCCCGCGCTGGTACCGCTCGGGCCGCCCGGCGACGACGACGTCCCGGTGTCCGTCGCGGGCAAGAACAACCGCGCGCTCATCGAGGCCCGCTTCGGCACCACCCCGGTGCAGAAGATGAAGCACGTACCGCACGCCCTGCGGCGCAGCGTCCTGGACGAGATAGAGCGGGAGTTCGGCGCACAGCACCGGGCGACCGCCTCGCACCGCTTCCGCAGCATGGACGACATCTCCATCCCGTCCTCGCTGCACCACTACTACGCCTTCCACACCGGCCGCGCGCTGCCCGCCGACATCGCCTACTCCTACCTCGACCTCTCCCGGCCGAACGCGGCCAACCGCCTGGACCGGCTGCTCGCCCGCCGCGACCGGGACGCCTTCTGCCTCAACGACACCCAGTCGGAGGAGACCGACCTGGCGGCCCAGCTGGCGCTGCTCCGGCCGTTCCTGGAGGCGTACTTCCCGCTGCCGAGCCCGTACGAGCTGCCGGAGCCATGAGCGGACCGGGCGTCGCGGACCCCGAGGAGGAGCGGCCGCCGTCCGCGGCGCCGGGCGGCCGTGCCCCGCTGACCGTGCGCGGCGGGACGCGCGCGCGGCGCCGCGCCACCGCCGTCGCCGTCCTCGTCCCCTGCGCGGTCATGCTCGCGCTGGGCCTGTGGGGACTGGACCGCGGCACGCTGTGGCGGGACGAGGCGGCCACCGCGCAGCTCGCCCGCCGCTCGCTGCCGCAGCTGTGGCACCTGCTCGGCACCGCCGACGCGGTGCACGGCCTGTACTACGCGCTGATGCACGGCGTCCGCGCGCTGCTGGGCGACGGCGAGGAGGCGCTGCGGCTGCCGTCCGTGCTCGGCGCGACGGCCGCCGTCGGGCTCGTGGCGCTGACCGGCAGCCGGCTGGCCGCGCCGCGCGTCGGGCTGTGGGCCGGGCTGCTCTTCGCCGCCTTCCCCACCACGAGCCATTACGCGCAGGAGGCCCGCTCCTACGCGCTGGTCACGGCCGGCGCCGCGCTGTCCACGCTGCTGCTGACGACCGCCGTACGGCGCGGCCGTGCACGGGACTGGACCGGATACGCGGCCGTCACGGCGCTCACCGCGCTGCTCCACGAATGCGCCGTGCTGGTGCTCGCCGCGCACGCGCTGACGCTGCTGATCTCCCGGGTGCCGCGCGCGGTGTGGTGGCGCTGGGCGGCGGCGGCCTGCGCGGTGGCCCTCGCGCTGCTGCCCCTCGTGGCGCTGTCCCGGGGCCAGAGCAACCAGCTGAACTGGCTGTATCCGCCCGGGCTGCGCGCCGCCTGGCTGCTGCTGCGGTCGTTCGCCGGGCCGTCCGTGCCGGTCGTCGTGGCCGTGTGCCTCCTGCTGGCGGTGGCCGCCTGGCGCCCGCTGCCGCGCCGGGGCCCGCTCGGCCTGTCCGCCGTCGCGCTGCCGCTCGCCCTGCTGCCGCCCGTCCTGCTCTTCGCGGCCTCCCAGCGGTACCCGGTCTTCCTCGACCGCTACCTGCTCTTCTCGCTGCCGGGTGTGGCACTGGCCGCGGCGGCCGGGGCCGAGCGGCTGGTGATCGCGGCGGCCGTACGGCGGTCCCGGCGGCTGCCGCCGCG
>NZ_JBEPFC010000250.1:0-5380 GCF_040301705.1 Streptomyces sp. NPDC000151
AGCCGGTGCTGCACGGCCCGGCGGCGAGCCTGGCGCCCGACCCCCGGGCCGCGCTGCCCGCCGTACGGATCGAGGACGGCGAGCACACCTGGGTGCCGCGCCGCGACCTGCTGGACAGCGGGCCGCGCGAGCGGCACTTCGTGGGCGAGCTGGAGGACGACGGGCGGATCGCGCTGCGCTTCGGGGACGGCCGGTACGGCGCGCGCCCGGAGCCCGGCAGCCGGCTCACGCTGCACTACCGGCTGGGCGGCGGCACGGCGGGCAACGTGGGCGCCGAGGCCATCAACCACCTCGTACTGAGCCGTCCGGCGGAGGAGTCGGACGGGGGTGACCCGATGCCGGTGGCGGGCGTGCGGAACCCGCTGCCCGCGATCGGCGGCGTCGCGCCCGAATCTGTCGATCAGGTACGGCAGCTCGCGCCGCTCGACCTCAAGCGCACCCGCCAGAGGGCCGTCACCGCCGCCGACTACGCGGAGCTGGCGTCCGCGCTGCCCGGTGTGCAGCGGGCAGCGGCCGAGATCCGCTGGACCGGCAGCGTGCAGGAGGCGCACGTCGCGATCGACGCGGCGCGCACGGGCGAGCCCACGCCCCAGCTGCTGGACTCCGTCGCGTACGCGCTGGAGAGCTACCGGCGGATCGGGCACGACCTGGTCGTGGAGCCGGCCCGCACGGTGCCGCTCGACATCGAGATCGAGGTGTGCGCGGCGCCGGGGCATCAACACGGGCGGATCCTGGCCGAGTTGACCCGGGTGCTCGGCAACCGCCGGCTCCCGGGCGGCCGGCTGGGCTTTTTCCACCCGGACGCGCTGACGTTCGGCGAGCCGGTGCGGCTGAGCCGTCTCACCGCGGTCGCCGCGGCCGTACCGGGCGTGGAGAGCGTGCGGGTGACCCGCCTGCAGCGCTTCTCGTCTCAGGAACACCTCGACAACAGAGCACTGGAGGACGGTGTGCTGCGGCTCGGCCCGCTGGAGATCGCCGTGTGCGACAACGACCCCGAGCGCCCGGAGAACGGCCGCCTCGTCATCGATCTCGGAGCGCTCGGAGGTGCGCGATGAGCGCCACGTGCGGCTGCGGCTGCGGGGGCGGCAGCGACGAGCGGCGCGCCCCGGACGCCCTGTACAACCCGCCGGCCCGGACGGCCCTGGACTACCGCGTCGGTACGTACGGCACGTTCCTGGCCGGGATGCTGGACCGGCTCGCCTCGCCCGCCTACCCGGCGCTGCGCGGCCTGACCGTCCGCACCACCGACGACCCGGCGATCGGGCTGCTGGACGCCTGGGCGGTCCTCGGCGACGTACTGACCTTCCACAGCGAGCGGATCGCGGACGAGGGCTATCTGCGCACCGCCAATGAGCACCGGTCCCTCGCGCTGCTCGGACGGCTGGTCGGGCACCGGCCGCGCCCCGGCGTCGCGGCCGACACCCACCTCGCGTACACCCTCGACAAGGACCCGCGCGCCGAGGACCTGCCGGTCGTCATCCCGCGCGGCGCGCGCAGCCACAGCGTGCCGGCGGCCACCGGCGAGGAGTCGCAGACCTTCGAGACCAGCGAGGACCTCACCGCGCGCTGGGCGTGGAACGAGCTGAAGGTCCGGCGCCGGCGGCCCGCGCTGCTGGTCGCCGAGGATCTCCGCAAACGGTCCGAGCTGTACGTGTCGGGGACGGCCACCTCCCTGCAGACCGGTGACCAGCTGCTGTTCGACTTCGGCGGCAAGGAGCAGCGGCTGCTGCCGGTCGCCAGGGTCCGCATCGACCGGGAGGAGGACGTCACCGCGATCGGGCTGCAGCAGTCCGCACCGGCCACGCTCAAGGAGCTGGTGGACGAGCTGAAGCAGTGGATCACCGAGCCGGAGGACGGCGGCGACCCCGACGATCCGGACGAGCCCGGGCCGCCCACCGCCGAGACGCCCAACCCGCGGCCGGTCAGCAAGCTGATCGAGACCTTCGACACGCAGGTGCTGGCGCCGCTGCGCAAGGACCTGGAAGGCGAGGCTGCCAAGACGCCCGCTGCGTTCGCGGCACGGCTGGCCGGACCGCACGAGCGGCTGGCCGAGGCACAGGTGCTGGCCGCGCCGTACGAGGCGGTCGCGGCCTGGTTCGAGCAGCTGGAAGCCGTGGTCGGGGAGGTGCGGGAGCGGGCCGGGGACTTGGAGCCCGCCCGTACCGTGCCGCCGTCGGCGCCGAAACTCAAAAGCAGCGGGGCACCGGAGCCCACCCCCGCCCTCCGCGCCCTCGATGCCGTACTGCCCGCCCTCCGTACCAGCGTCGTGCGGCCCCCGTCCGGCGCGCGGGCCGTCTCGCGCGACCCCGGACGCCTCTTCGCGCCCGGCTCGGACCTCACCGCGCGGCTGCTGTCCGCGCTGGACCCGCGGCTGTCCGACGGGATGTACACGGCGTGGCGGCAGGCCGCGCCCGCGACGCCCGCCGCGCTGCGGGCGCTGCTGGCGATGCGGGTGACGGCCGCGCCCTTCGGGGCCACCGCGCCGCTCAAGCCCGTGCAGGACGAGGCGGGCCGGGTGATCCGCACCGCGGACTGGCCGCTCAGCGGCGGCGTGCTGACCAGCGTGCGGATCGTCTTCGACACGGCCGGCAAGGTGCCGGTGAAGGCGGAGTTCCAGCACGCCGAGACCGGCAGCTCGGTGCAGTACACCGAGAACCTGCCGTCGGAGAGCTCCTTCGACCTGGGCCCCGGCCGGGTCCAGGTGTCCACCCGCACCGGGCAGGACCGCGACCTGAGCTGGCTGGGCCGCCGCCCGACCGAGTCCCAGGAGCCCGGGGTCACCGTCCGGCTGCTGGCCGGGCTGCCCGAGCGTTCCCTGTTCGTGGCCCGCCCGGACGAGGACGGCAAGATCGAGGTCGCGGTCAACAACGGCGACACGAAGACCTGGGACCTCGCGCCGGGCGAGAAGCACCAGGTCCGGCACGGCGAGTACGAGGTGACGGTGCGGCGCACGCCGGGCAGCGAGCCGCCCGCCGTGGAGATCGGCATCGCGACCGTGCCCGCGCCCGCCAACCGCTACGTCCTGCCGCTGGAGTCCGTGCAGGACGGCATCACCGTCGGCAGCTGGGTCGCGGTCCAGCGGCCCCGCAAGGGCGCCGAAGGCCCGGACGGCATCCCCGGCGACAAGAAGCTGGCGTTCGTCACCACCCGCGTGACGGCCGTCCGCACCGCCGCGTACACCAACTTCGGCATCACCGGGCGCGGCACGGAGCTGACCCTCGCCGACCCGTGGCTGGACGAGCACGACGTCGTGCTGTCGGCGATCCGGGACACGACCGTGCACGCGGGCGGCGAGCCGCTGCGGATGGCGGACGAGCCGCTGGGCGAGGACGTGCACGGCAACGAGCTGGAGCTGGCCGAGCTGTACGAGGGGCTGCGCCCCGGCCGGTACATCGTCGTCTCCGGCGAGCGGACCGACATCCCCGGCTCGGCCGGGGTGCGCGGCACGGAGCTGGCGGTGATCGCCGCGGTCGACCAGCGGCTGGACGAGGAGCTGCCCGGCGACCACGTCCACACGGTCCTCACGCTCACCGCCGACCTCTCCTACCGGTACCGCCGCGACACCGTCCGCATCCAGGGCAACGTCGTGCCCGCCACCCACGGCGAGAGCCGGGACGAGCCGCTGGGCAGCGGGAACGCCGAGCAGGCGAACCAGGCGTTCGCGCTGTGGCAGTCCCCGCTCACCTGGCTGCCCGACGACAACCCGCTGGGCGCGGTGCCCGAGCTGGAGGTCCGGGTCGACGGGCTGCTGTGGCACCGGGTCGACAGCCTGGCCGGGCGCGGACCGCGCGAGCGGGTGTACGTCCTGGGCGCGGCCGGGGACGGCCGGACGACGGTGACCTTCGGCGACGGCGTGCACGGCGCGCGGCTGCCCACCGGCCACGAGAACGTCCGGGCCCGCTACCGCTTCGGCACAGGGCGTGCCGCCAACGTCAAGGCGGGCCGCATCACCCAGGCGATCACCCGCCCGCTGGGCGTCACCGGCGTCACCAACCCGCAGCCCGCCACCGGCGGCGCGGACGCCGACGGCCCCGGCCTCACCCGCCGTACCGTCCCGCTCGCCGTCTCAGCGCTGGACCGGCTGGTCTCGCTCCCCGACTACGAGGACTTCGCGCGCTCCCGGGCCGGCATCGGCCGGGCGGCTGCGGCCGAACTGTACGACGGGCGGCGGCAGGTGCTGCACCTGACGGTGGCCGGGGTGGACGACAATCCGGTCGCGGCCGACGCCGAGGTGCTGCGGGCGCTGCGGTCCTCGCTGGCGGAGTACGGCGACGCCGCGCTGCCGGTGCGCGTCGACGTGCGGGAGCTGGTACTGCTCCTGCTGGTCGCCAAGGTCAAGGTCGCGCCCGACTACTCGTGGGCCGCGGTCGAACCACGGGTGCGGGCCGCCCTGTTGCGCCGCCTGGGCTATGAAGGACGCGAACTGGGGCAGCCCGCGCGGCTGTCGGAGGTGCTGGCCACCGCCCAGTCCGTGCCCGGCGTGGACTACGTGGACGTGGACGCCTTCACGGGCGTACCGGCCTCCGCCACGCCCGCCGATCTCGCGGGGCTCGCCGGTGAGTTGGCCGGGCCGCGCACGACCGTGCCGGCCCGGCGGGCCACGTACGACGAGCAGACCTACCGGGTCACCGACGAGAAGGGCGAGCCGATCAGCTCGGTCGCGGGCCGCAACGGCATCTCGCTCGCCGAACTGCTGCGTCTCAACCCCGACATCACCGATACCCAGCCGCTGGCAAAGGGCCGCTCGGTGTGTGTCTTCCGCGGTATACGGCCTGCCCAGCTCGCGCTGTTCTCGCCGCAGGTCGCGGACACCATGATTCTGACGGAGGTCAAGTGATGTCCAGGGAGCCGGACGGGCTCGCGGAGCTGCTCCCGCAGTGGCACCGGCTGCGGGACGCCGAACAGGGCGAGCCACTGCGCGCGCTGCTCGCCGTCATCGCCGAGCAGGTCGATCTCGTACGCGACGGGGTCGAGCAGCAGTACGACGACTGGTTCGTGGAGACCGCCGCGGAGTGGGTGCTGCCCTACCTCGGCGACCTCGTCGGGTACAAGCCGCTGCCCGGCTACGAACGGGTGCTGGCCACCGGGCTCAAGGACGGCGGGCTGCCGGACTCCTCGCGGCGGCGGCTGGCCGAGGCGCTGGCCCCGCGCCGCGACGTGGCGTCCACGGTCGCCAACCGCCGCCGCAAGGGCACCCTCTCGCTGCTGGAGGAGCTGTCCGCCGAGGTGGCCGGGTGGCCCGCGCGGGCCGTGGAGTTCTCCCGGCTGGTCTCCCAGGACCAGCCGGTCAAGCTGTACGGCTCGGGGACCGCGGCCGGCAACGAGCGGCGGGCCGCGCGCGGCCGGCTGGTGGACGTGCGGGACGGCGCGGGGCTGGACC
>NZ_JBEPFC010000251.1:0-5361 GCF_040301705.1 Streptomyces sp. NPDC000151
GCCCGGCCGGCAAGCAGGCCGCGGGCGGCCCCGTCGAGCTGAGCTGGCTGGAGGACGGCGGGCTCGGCGCGGCGCCGGGTTCGACGCTCGGCGTGCCGTGGCCGAAGGGCGCGTACGCCAAGGACCAGACGTTCACGCTCACCGACGACGGCGGCGCGTCCGTCCCCGTCCAGACCTGGCCGCTGGCGTACTGGCCGGACGGCTCGCTGAAGTGGACCGCGCACGCGATCGGACCGCAGTCCGCCGCCGAGAAGTACACCCTGAAGGCCGGTACCCCCGCAGCGCCCGCCAAGAAGGTCACCGTCGACCGCAAGGGCGGCACCGTCGAGGTCGCGACCGGCGTCCTCACCGCCCGGATCGGCACGAGCGGCGCCACGCTCGTGAAGTCCGTCCGCCGGGGCGCCACCGAGATCGCCAAGGACGGCCGGCTGGTGCTGCTGCGCCAGGGCGAGCTCGAGGACGGCGACCAGGGCACCCAGAAGTACGAGCGCTTCGAGAGCGCCATCGGCGAGGTGACGGTCGAACAGGACGGGCTGGTCCGGGCGGTCGTCCGCATCGACGGCACGCACCGCCGCGGCCACCGCTCCTGGCTGCCCTTCTCCATCCGCCTGTACTTCTACGCGGGCGCCGACTCCTTCCGCATGGTGCACACGATCACGTACGACGGGACCCAGGAGCCCGGCAAGGCGAGCGGGGACTTCATCCGCGGGCTGGGCGTGCGCTTCACCGTGCCGATGCGCGACGAGACGTACGACCGGCACATCCGCATCGGCGGCGACGGCACCGGACTGCTGCGCGAGGCGGTCAAGGGCGTCACAGGGCTGCGCCGCGACCCGGGGGCCGCCGTGCAGGCCGCCCAGTTCGAGGGGAAGAAGCTGCCAGACCCGGCCACCTGGGACCAGCGGGTGACCAGCCGGCTGCAGCTCATCCCCGAGTGGGGCGACTACACGCTCTCGCAGCTCTCCGCCGACGGGTTCACGGTGCGCAAGCGCACCAAGAAGGGCCACGGCTGGATCGCGGCGGGCGGCGGCCGCCGCGCCTCCGGCTTCGGTTACGTCGGCGGCGCGAGCGGCGGGCTCGGCTTCGGGCTGCGCGACTTCTGGGAGAAGCACCCGGCCGGGCTCGACATCCGGGGTGCTCAGACCGACGAGGCCGAGGTGACCCTCTGGCTCTGGTCGCCCGAGGCCCAGCCCATGGACCTGCGCTTCTACCACGACGGCATGGGCCAGGACACGTACGAGAAGCAGCTGAACGGGCTGGAGATCACCTACGAGGACTACGAGCCGGAGTTCGGCACCCCGTACGGCATCGCCCGCACCAGCGAACTCCTCTTCTGGGCCCACGACGCCACGCCCGCCGCCGACGCGCTGGCCCGCCAGGTGGAAACGGTCCGCCGGCTGCCCCAACTGGCTGCGCCGCCACGCCAGTTCATCACCGCCGGCGTCTTCGGTCCCGGCCTCTACTCCGAGCCCGACCGCACCACGCCTGCCAAGGCGAAGATCGAGGACCATCTCGACTTCCTCTTCACCTATTACAAGGACCAGGTGGAGATGCGGCGCTGGTACGGCTTCTGGGACTACGGCGACGTGATGCACTCCTACGACCCGGCCCGCCACCAGTGGCGCTACGACGTGGGCGGCTACGCCTGGGACAACTCCGAACTCTCGCCCGACCTCTGGCTCTGGTACGCCTATCTGCGCTCGGGCCGCGCGGACATCTTCCGCTTCGCCGAGGCCATGACCCGGCACACCGGCGAGGTCGACGTCTACCACCTCGGCAAATGGGCCGGGCTCGGCACCCGGCACGGCGTCCAGCACTACGCCGACAGCGCCAAGCAGCAGCGCATCGCCAACACCACCTACCGCCGCTTCTACTACTTCCTCACCGCCGACGAGCGGGTCGGCGACCTGATGCACGCCAACGTCGACTCCGACGAGACGTTCCTCGTCCTCGATCCGCAGCGCAAGGTACGCCCCGACCCCGACTACAAGCCCGACCGGCACGCCCTCTCCATCGGTTTCGGCACCGACTGGTCGGGCCTGGTCTCGGCCTGGTTGACCGAGTGGGAGCGCCGCGGCCCCAAGTGGGAGAAGGCCAAGGCCCGGGTGCTGTCCACCATGGAGACCATCGCGGCGCAGCCCAACGGCTTCGTGCAGGGCAGCGGCCTGTACGACCTGGACACGGGGAAGTTCGCCGTCGCCGAGAAGCCGGCCGTCAGCGTCTCCCACCTCTCCGCGGTCTTCGGCCTCAACGAACTGTGCGCCGAGCTGATCGACCTGGTCGACAACGAGAAGTTCGAGAAGGCGTACCTCGACTACTGCCGCTACTTCAACGCCACCAAGGCCGAGCAGAAGGCCCGTTACGGTGCCGACTTCGGCAGCCTGATCCTCTTCCAGGGCCACTCGCGCCTCGACGCCTACGCCGCGCACCGCACGGACGACGACAAGCTCGCCCGGCGCGCGTGGGACAAGTTCTACCACTCCGACGGCTACCAGGAATCCGCGCCCTGGAAGACGGAAAAGGTCACCGGGCCGGTCACCCTCGTCCCCGGCAGCGAGGCCAACTGGGTCTACACGAACGACACAGCGCTGTACGGCCTCGCCGCCATCGAAAACCTGGCACTGCTGGGTGACCGGATGCCCGGCTGAGGTCAGGGGGTCTGAATCAGCGGGCGCGGCGGCGTCGCCATGCCGCCGCCCAAGAAGAAGCTGGGGTGGGGCGGTTGGTTGTAACCGGAGTTCTGCCAGGCCAGGCCGGTGCGGTACATGGTGTCGTGGAGCAGCGTGGTGATCTTCGTGCCGGTCTCGTGGGGCGTGGCGTAGATCCGCAGGTTGCGGTTGTCGGAGGTGCGCCAGACGACCTCCTCGCGCCAGTCGCCGAGGAGGTCGCCGGAGAGCACCGGCGTCGCCTTGGTGCCGTTGTTCGAGGACACCGACGCACCGGTCAGCAGGCGCGTGTCGCCGTCCGTTCCGTACTTGTCGATGTGCGTGCCGTCGAGGAGTTCGCGGGTGGTGTCACCGTCCCACCAGCTGAGGAAGTTGGCCGAGGACGGCTCGCGGCCCTTGGCGGCGCCCGCCTCGTCGCGTACCTGGGTGTCGGAGGCCGACCACATCTCGGCGCCCGCGTTGCCGGACCAGATGTCGCCGGCCACGCCGCGCCCGTTGTCGCAGCACGCGGCGAGCTTCCACCGGACCGCGCCGCTCTTCGGGTCGAGGTACAGCTCGGCGGGCTGACCGCTGGACTCGGAGACCTTGAAGTACTCCAGGCCCGGCGTGCCCGGGTCGAGGTCGCCGAGGTGCTGGGCGTCTCCGTGCCCGGTCTTCGCGGTCCACAGGCCGCTGCCGTTGTCGTCCACCGCCATCGCGCCGTAGACGACCTCGTCCTTGCCGTCGCCGTCCACGTCACCGACGGAGAGACTGTGCGAGCCCTGGCCGTCGTAGCCCTTGCCCTTGTTGGTGGAGGAGTCGGTGTCGAAGGTCCAGCGGCGGGTGAAGGCGCCGTCGCGCCAGTCCCAGGCGGCGATCACACTGCGGGTGTAGTAGCCGCGCGCCATGATCAGCGAGGGCCGGGAGCCGTCCAGGTACGCCGTTCCGGCGAGGAAGCGGTCCACGCGGTTGCCGTAACTGTCGCCCCAGGACGCCACGTTGCCGCGCGCGGGCACGTAGTCGGTCGTGCCCATCGCGGCGCCCGTGCGGCCGTTGAACATGGTCAGGTACTCGGGCCCGGACAACACGTATCCACTGCCGTTGCGGTGGTCGGCGGAGGCCGTGCCGATCGTCTTTCCCTGACCGTCGACCGTGCCGTCCGCGGTCTTCATGGCGACCTCGGCCTTGCCGTCGCCGTCGTAGTCGTAGACCTGGAACTGGGTGTAGTGCGCGCCCGAGCGGATGTTGCGGCCGAGGTCGATGCGCCAGAGCCGGGTGCCGTCGAGCTTGATGCCGTCGACGATCGTGTTGCCGGTGTAGCCGGACTGGGAGTTGTCCTTGGCGTTCGTCGGCTGCCACTTCAGGACGAAGTCCAGCGCGCCGTCACCGTCGAGGTCGCCCACCGACGCGTCGTTGGCCTCGTAGGTGTACGCCACGCCGTCCGGGGTCGTGCCGCCCGCCGGGGGTGTGATCGGCACGTCCTTGTACCCGGCGCGGAACTGCACGGCATGCACGGAGTCGCCCTGCTCCTTGCCGTCGACGACCGCGCGGACGGTGTAGTCGGCCTGTTCGGGGGCGCCGGCGTGGAAATAGTTCGTGGAGTCGGTGACGGGGGTGGAGTTGACCTTCGTACCGGACCGGTAGACGTTGAAGGAGACGGCGTCCGGGTCGGTGCCCAGCCACCGCCAGCTGATCAGGTTGCCACTGCTCGTGTGGACGCTGACCACGCCGCGGTCCAGCTTCTCCGCCTGGCGGGCGGTGGCGGCGGCCGAGGTGCCCGGCAGCGCGGCGAGCCCCGCCGCGGCGAGCGCGCCGGTCACGGCGGCGGTGACCAGGGCGCGGCGGAGTCTGCGCCGGCGGGGGACGGTGTGCGGATGCTGCATGGTGCCTCCTGCGGTACGGGGGTTGTCCGTTGCACCGAGGTGGGCGCCGGGCCCCCAAGGGTTGCCGCCGCTTGTCAGGCCATCGCGGCGCCCCTAGCCTGTGTTCGAATTTCCGATGGGTGGCCGAAATGCCGAACGCAACGCAGGGGTGGGTGACCGGATCCGTGGACGGACCAGCGGTCGAATGCGCCGACGCCGCCGCGGAGTTCCGCGCGTTCTTCGAGCGCCACCACGCCGAACTCGCCCGGCTCGCACGGCTGTTGACCGGGGACGCCGAAGGGGCCGACGACCTGGCGGCCGACGCGCTGGTCGCCCTCTGGCGCCGCTGGGACCGCGTCCGGGCGGCCGACCACCCGGCCGCGTACGCCCGGGGCGTCGTGGCCAATCTGGCCCGCAGCCACATCCGCAGCGCGATCCGCGAGCGCCGCCGCATCACCCTGTTCTGGGCCCAGTGCTCCGAGCACGCCGAAGCGCCGGACGTGCCCGCCGTGGTCGATGTCCAGCAGGCGCTGCGCACGCTGCCGTTCCGCAAGCGGGCCTGCGTCGTGCTGCGGCACGCCTTCGATCTGTCCGAGCGGGAGACCGCGCTCGCCCTCGGCATTTCGGTCGGTACGGTGAAGAGTCAGACGTCCAAGGGGATGGCGCAGCTGGAACGGCTGCTGGGCCCCCGTACCACTACGGAACTGATCGGCGGGCGTGCGTGAACGACGACCTGCGCCGGCGGCTGCGGGAGGCCGCCGCGGCGCACCGGCCGGACCGGGAGCGGATGCTCGCCCGGGTCGAGCGCGGCATGGCGGCGACCGGGACGCCGGACCCGCGGCGGTCCGGCGGGG
>NZ_JBEPFC010000252.1:0-5350 GCF_040301705.1 Streptomyces sp. NPDC000151
GGCACGCGGCGCCCGGGGGTGCCCGGGCGGGCGGGGCCGCGCCGGGCCCGCGGATCGCGCCGGTTCTCGGGGTCCCTGGGGTCCCTCGGTTCGCTCACTGCTCCCCCTCCGTCTCCGTCCGGTCTGCGGGCGATGCGTCCGCGAGCGCGGCGTCCTGCGTCACGAGGTCACCCGCCGGCGGCCGTCGGGGAGGGCTGCGGAGCGGCGGTACCGGACGGGCTTCCGGACGGCGTGCGCGTCCCGGAGAGGGCCGGCGGGCGGCTCTGCGGCGCCTGCATCACGGCCGGCTGCTCCGTGGCCTCGCTGGGCGCGCCGCGCACCGTGCCGTCCGGGCCCAGGAAGGCCGGGTTGCCGCCGGGCACCATGCCGAGGCCGCGGGCCCGCTTCTCCAGCGAGCCGGGCGCCGAGTAACCGTCCACGTCCTGCTGGAGCGCCTGCTGCTCGTCCGTCAGTTCCGTGGTCTGCTTCTCCAGCCTGCTCAGCTCGAAGGAGCCCTGGTTGAGCGCGGAGTTCAGCAGCAGCAGCGTGATCAGGCCGGATCCGAGCAGCACCACGACCAGCAGCACGAACGGCGTGCGCGCCGCCGTGCTCGTACCGGAGGGGACCAGGGCGGCGAGCCGCCCGCCCCCCGTACCGCGAAGCCGCCCGGAGCCCGTCACGCGTTGTCCTCCCGGATGCGTTCGGCGCCGCGCAGCCGGGCCGGCGCCGCCCTGCGGTTCTCCGCGATCTCCGCCTCCGTGGGCAGCTCCGCGCCCCGGGTCAGCAGCTTCAGACGCGGCTGGTACTGCTCCGGTACGACCGGCAGCCCGGGCGGCGCGGTATTGGCGGCGCCCGCCGCGAACACCTGCTTGACCAGCCGGTCTTCGAGCGAGTGGTACGAGAGGACGGCGATCCGGCCGCCGACGGCCAGCGCCTGCACGGCGTTCGGCACGGCGCGTTCGAGGACCGACAGCTCGCCGTTGACCTCGATGCGCAGCGCCTGGAACGTGCGCTTCGCCGGGTTGCCGCCCGTGCGCTTGGCGGCCTGCGGCAGCGCGTCCCGGATCAGCTCGACCAGCCGCGCGCTGTTCGTGAACGGCTCCTTCTCGCGCTCCCGCACGACCGCCGAGACGATGCGCTTGGCCTGCTTCTCCTCGCCGTAGGCCCGCAGGATGCGTACGAGCTCGCCCGGCGCATAGGTGTTGAGGACCTCGGCCGCGCTCATCCCGGTCGTCTGGTCCATCCGCATGTCCAGCGGGGCGTCCTGGGCGTACGCGAAGCCGCGGTCGGCCTCGTCCAGCTGCATCGAGGAGACGCCCAGGTCGAACAGCACCCCCTGGACGCGCGGTACGGCCAGCCGCTCCAGGACGTCCGGCAGCTCGTCGTACACGGCGTGCACGAGGGTCGCGCGGTCCCCGTAGGGGGCCAGCCGCTCCCCCGCGAGCTTCAGTGCTGACGTGTCGCGGTCCAGGCCGATCAGGCGCGCGGCGGGGAACGTCGACAGCAGCGCCTCGCTGTGTCCCCCCAGACCGAGCGTGCAGTCGACGACGACCGCACCGGGCTCGGCGAGCGCCGGGGCGAGCATGTCCAGACAGCGCTGGAGCATGACGGGGACGTGGCGGGTATTGCTGCTGCTCATGCGCCTTCCGATGAGGAGGGCGGCGGATACCGCCCCCGCGGGGAAGGTGCCCACCTGCCGTTGGCCGACGGAGGCCGCACGTACTGTTTGGTCCCCGCCCGCTCTGAAGGGGAAGCGGCCGTCCGCCGACGGGGAAGTGACGTCGGATGGCCGGTGGAGCGGGAGGAGACCGAACCGCACGTGCGGTTCCCCGCGCGCGGGATTCGGGATCCAAGGAGAGTCTCACGCCTCCCACTTCGCGTCACTTTAGTCCACTCATCCCTTCGGTCAACCAACCGGTCGCGCGCGTCCCCGCACGGCCGCCGGACGCCTCCGGGCCGCGCCCTCCCGGGCCTTGACGATCATTGATTTCACCCGTACGGGGCAACGCCACCCGTTTCTGTGGGTTACCTCACAAGCACGCTCGATGACCCGCTATGCCCGTCCTCACATGGAGCGGCCCGGAGCTGCGGCGATTACCTTTAAAGCTATGTCGATATCCGCGTCGCAGGCCCCGTCCCCGTCCGACGACCGCGCAGCCGCCCTTTCGGGCGGTACGGTCACCGACCGCCTCATCGAGGCCAATGCCCGATACGCCGCCGAGTTCACGGACCCCGGCATGGACGCCCGTCCCGTCCTGAAGGTCGCCGTCGTGGCCTGCATGGACGCCCGGCTCGACCTCCATGAGGCGCTGGGTCTGGAGCTCGGCGACTGTCACACCATCCGCAACGCGGGCGGTGTGGTCACCGACGACATCATCCGCTCCCTGACGATCAGCCAGCGTGCGCTGGGCACCCGCTCCGTGGTGCTCATCCACCACACCAACTGCGGCATGCAGACCCTGACCGAGGACTTCCGCCACGAGCTGGCCGAGGAAGTCGGGCAGCGGCCGACCTGGGCGGTCGAGGCGTTCAAGGACCTGGACGCTGACGTACGCCAGTCGATGCAGCGCGTCCGTACGTCGCCGTTCCTGCTCCACACGGAGGACGTGCGCGGTTTTGTCTTCGACGTGAAGACGGGCAAGCTGCGCGAGATCGACCCGCAGGACTGAGCCGGGACCGGGCGGTGGCGTAGCGCCTCCGCCCTCCGGCCCGGGCCTCCGCCGCCCTTTCCCACCCCGCTCGCTCCGCCGTTCGCCGGCACGTCGACGACGTGCCGGCGAACGCGTTTTCCGGCCGCCGCGCCCCGCCTCGCGCCGCGCGGTGACCGGTGCGGACGGTTCCGAGTTATCCACAGCCCATGACGCGAAGCCGCGCGGGCGGCAAGAATGCGTACGTGACGTTGTTCCCGGCCCGGCCGGGGGCGTCGCGCCATCGGGGTGGGCCGGACCGGGAAAGCGGCACCGGCCCTGAATTGGGGAACCCCCGCTTTTCGTGAGCGCGGGGAAGGGCCGAGGAGGGCCGGGTGACGACCTATGACGAGCGAGCGAGCCTCAGCGATCTGACCACCACAGCCGAGCGCGTCCGCCGGTCGGTGGAGGGCGTGATCGAGGGCAAGCCCGAGGTCGTACGCCTGGCGCTGACCGTGCTGCTCGCCGAGGGCCACCTCCTCATCGAGGACGTGCCGGGCGTCGGCAAGACCATGCTCGCCAAGGCGCTCGCCCGGTCCGTCGACTGCTCGGTGCGGCGCATCCAGTTCACCCCCGACCTGCTGCCCTCGGACATCACCGGCGTGAGCGTCTTCGACCCGCGGCAGCGCGACTTCGAGTTCAAGCCGGGCGCGATCTTCGCCCAGATCGTCATCGGCGACGAGATCAACCGCGCCTCCCCCAAGACCCAGTCCGCGCTCCTGGAGTCGATGGAGGAGCGCCAGGTCACCATGGACGGGCAGACCTATGCGCTGCCGAGCCCCTTCATGGTGGTCGCCACCCAGAATCCGCTGGAGATGGAGGGCACGTATCCCCTCCCCGAGGCCCAGCGCGACCGCTTCATGGCGCGGGTCTCGATCGGCTATCCGAGCGTGGAGGCCGAGCTGCAGATGCTGGACGTGCACGGCGGGAGGTCCCCGCTGGACGACATCCAGCCGGTCGCGCACGCCCACGAGATCGTGAAGCTGGTCGAGGCGGTGCGCACGGTCCATGTCGCCGACCCGGTGCGCAGATACGCCGTCGAGCTGGTCGCCGCCACACGCAACCACCCCGACCTGCGGCTCGGCGCCTCCCCGCGCGCGACGCTCCATCTGCTGCGGGCCGCCAAGGCCGCGGCAGCCCTCGCCGGCCGGGAGTACGTCCTCCCGGACGACCTGCAGTCGCTGGCCGGCGCGGTCCTCGCGCACCGCCTGCTGCCCACCGCCCAGGCCCAGCTGAACCGCCGCTCGGCCGAGCAGGTGGTCCTGGAGATCCTGCACCACACCCCGGTCCCCGATCCCTCGGCGCAGTGGCCGCCTGCCTCCCGGAGCTACTGATGCGGGGCGGGGGGACCGAGGCGCCGGCGGCGGCCGGCCGGGAGTACGGCGAGCCGGGGGCACCGGAGAGCGGCGGCTTTCCGGCCGCGGGCCTGCCGGAGGCCGGCGGGCTGCGGGACGCGCTCGGCGGGCTGACGACGCGCGGGCGGTCCTTCCTGGCGGCAGGCGTCGCCGCGGCGGTGTGCTCGTACGTCCTGGGCCAGGCCGACCTGCTCCGGGTCGGTCTGCTGCTGGCCTCGCTCCCCCTGGTCTGCGTGGCCGTGCTGTACCGCACCCGCTATCGGGTCGCGGGCAGCCGCAGCCTCTCCCCCGCGCGGGTGTCCGCCGCGGCCGAGACCCGGGTCCGGCTGCGCGTCGAGAACGTCTCGCGGCTGCCCACCGGCGTGCTGATGCTCCAGGACCGCGTGCCGTACGTCCTCGGGCCGCGACCGCGCTTCGTCCTGGACCGGGTGGAGGCGGGCGGCCACCGCGAGGTGTCCTACCGCGTCCGCTCGGACCTGCGCGGCCGCTATCCCCTGGGGCCGCTGCAGCTGCGCCTGTCCGACCCGTTCGGCATGTGCGAGCTGACCCGCTCCTTCAGCGCGCACGACACCCTGACGGTGGTCCCCCGGGTCGAGCCGCTGCCCGCGGTCCGGCTGGCCGGTGAGGCGTCGGGGTACGGCGACGGGCGGCACCGGGCCCTCGCGCTGGCCGGCGACGACGACGTGATCCCGCGCGGATACCGCCACGGCGACGACCTGCGCCGGGTGCACTGGCGCTCCACCGCGCGCTACGGCGAGCTGATGGTCCGCCGCGAGGAGCAGCCCCAGCAGGCCCGCTGCACGATCCTGCTGGACACTCGGAGCGCGGCGCACCAGGGCGCCGGACCGGACTCCCCGTTCGAATGGGCGGTCGCCGGTGCCGCCTCCGTCGCGCTGCATCTTCTGGAGCGCGGCTTCTCGGTACGCCTGCTGACCGACACCGGCAGCTCCGTGCCTGGTCCGGACGGCGCCGGCGGCTTCTCCGGCGGCGGCGCCTCGGCGGACGCGGCGGGCCTCCTCCTGGACACGCTGGCCGTCGTCGACCACTCCGAGGAGCCCGGCCTGTCCCGGGCGCACGACGTCCTGCGCGGGGGCAACGAAGGTCTGCTGATCGCGTTCTTCGGCGAGCTGGACGAGGAGCAGGCCGCGCTGGCGGCACGGATGCGCCGGCGCAGCGGCTCCGCCGTGGCCTTCGTCCTGGACGGCGAGACCTGGAGCGGTGCCGCGGCGCCCCCGCAGTCCGGTGCGGGTCCCGCCCCGCTCCCCCTGGCCGACCGCCTGCGGCTGCTCGACGACGCCGGCTGGACGGCCCTCGCGGTGCGGCCGCAGG
>NZ_JBEPFC010000253.1:0-5230 GCF_040301705.1 Streptomyces sp. NPDC000151
GACGACGTGCGCGAACGCGGCGGCGCGGCGCGCCGTCCCGGCGAGCGGCACCCGGGGCGCGGCGTGGTCGATGCAGCCGGACGTGCAGGTGGAGACGGTGTCCCAGAGGCCCGTCCGCGCGGCACCGGGGACCGTGGTGCCGGGGGCCGCGGCGCTCACCGCTGGTCACCCAGGAAGAACCGCCGGTACCGCTCGCCGAGCCGGTCCATGTCCAGGACGACGAAGAAGTCGGCCACGTCGAACTCCGGGTCGTGCGCGGGCGCCCCGCAGATCCAGGCGCCGACCCGGAGGTAGCCGCGGAGCAGGGGCGGCAGCTGAGCCCGGCCCGCGGCGTCGGCGGCCGCGGCGGTGTCCGCGTCCGGCAGCCAGGGCCGGAGCGGCCGGACGCGCAGCTCTTCGGGCGCCGCGTGCCGGGTGCGGCCCAGTTCCCACGCCGCCCGCGCGCACTGCCCGCCGTCGGCGAGCGGTACGGAGGCGCAGCCGGCGAGGTACCGGTGGCCGGAGAGCAGGGTGTAGCGGGCGAGCGCGGCCCACATCTGGTTGATGACCGCACCGCTGCGGTGGTCGGGGTGGACGCAGGAGCGGCCGGCCTCGATGAGCGAGGGGCGCAGCGCGCGCAGTCCGGACAGATCGAATTCGCCGTCCGAATAGAGCCGTTCGCTGCGGCCGGGCGGCAGCAGCCGGTAGGTGCCGACGACCTCGCCGGTGGCGGTCTCGGTGACGATCAGGTGGTCCACGAGGTCGTCGTAGTCGTCGATGTCGTGGCCGGGCAGTGGAGAGTGCAGCGTGGCGCCCATCTCCTCGCCGAAGACCTGGTGGCGCAGCCGCTGCGCGGCGCGGATCTGCTCGGTGGAGTCGGCGATGGAGGTGGTGTACGCGGCGGGGGCGCCCGGGGCGGGCACGTGCGGGGCGGGCGCCTGCGGGTCGGGCTGGGCGTGCGGGAAGGCGGTCGTCGCAGGTGAAGACGTGGACATGACAGCTCCGTCCGGGTGAGCGGGGAACCGCACCGGCCGTCGCGGGGACGGCGCCGGCCGGTGCGCACGGCGGTCGTGGCACAGCGGCGGCGAGGAGCCCGGGGAGACCCCCGCCGCCCAGCCGACTGTTCCCCCGCCCGCCGCCCCCTCGCGTGAAGCCCAGGAGGAGCGCGGGTAAGAAACCGCCGAACACTGGCCTCCGAAGGGCCCGGGTCACGCTCGGCACAGCAGCCTCGGCGATAGTCGAAAACGCGCCGGAACCCCGTCACTCCACCGGCCCAACAGCCGCGACATTCGGCGCGTTCTGGTCGTATCAACATCCTTGGAGATGAGCTGACGGCCCGTTAGCGTGACCCCTCGCACGTAACCGTTGATACTGCCGAGCAGTGGGAGCAGGCGTGAGCCAGGTCACTAGACGCAACGTGTTGGGCACCGCGGGTGCCCTGGGTGTCACCGTCGCGGTCGGCGGGCATACCCCCGCCATGGCCGCCTCCGCCGTGCCGGGGCCGGCGCGCCCCGCGGGCCCGACGGGCCGCAAACCCTCCGCTGCTCCCTTCGACACCGCACCGGCGCGCGCCGCGCTCAGGCGCCTCCTCCCCCACCACGCCGACCAGTTCCGGCTCACCCCGCAGAAGCGCCCCGCGAAGACCGCGGACCGGTTCCGCGTGGCCGGCGCACCCGGCCGCATCGAGGTCGCCGGCACCAGCCCGGCCGCGCTGCTGACCGGCGTGAACTGGTACCTGAAGTACACCTGCCGGGCACACATCTCCTGGGCCGGTCAGCAGCTGGACCTCCCCGCGAAGCTCCCCGCACCGAAGCGGCCGCTGGAGCGCAGCACCGCGCTGGCCCACCGCTTCGCGCTCAACGACACGCACGACGGGTACACCGCGCCGTACGCCGACTGGGCGCACTGGGAGCGCACGATCGACGTCCTGGCGCTGCACGGCGTGAACGAGGTCCTGGTCACGGCGGGCTCGGAGGCCGTGTACCACCGTGTGCTGCAGGACTTCGGGTACTCCGACGCCGAGGCGCGGGCCTGGCTGCCGGCGCCGACCCACCAGCCGTGGTGGCTGCTGCAGAACATGAGCGGCTACGGCGGCCCGGTCAGCAAGGAGCTGCTCGCCAAACGCACGGCGCTGGGCAAGCGGATCGCCGACCGGCTGCGGTCGCTGGGGATGCACCCGGTGCTGCCGGGCTACTTCGGCACCGTCCCGGACGGCTTCGTACAGCGCAATGCCGGCGCCCGGGTGGTGCCCCAGGGCAACTGGGCGGGCCTGAAGCGCCCCGACTGGCTGGACCCGCGGACGGCGGTCTTCGAGAAGGTCGCGGCGTCGTTCTACCGGCACCAGAAGGCGCTCTTCGGGACCGTCAGGCACTTCAAGATGGACCTGCTGCACGAGGGCGGCAATCCGGGGGACGTCCCGGTGCCGGCCGCCGCGAAGGCCGTGGAGCGGGCGATGCTGGCCGCCCACAAGGACGCCACGTGGGTGATTCTCGGCTGGCAGGAGAATCCGCGGCGGGATCTGCTGGACGCCGTCGACCACGACCACCTGCTGATCGTGGACGGCCTCTCGGACCTGGAGACGGTCGAGGACCGGGAGAAGGACTGGGGCGACGTGCCGTACGCGTTCGGCACGATCCCGAACTTCGGCGGCCGGACGACCATAGGGGCCAAGACCCACATGTGGGCCGAACGGTTCACGAAGTGGCGCGACAAGAAGGGCAGCAAGCTGGTCGGCACGGCGTACATGGCCGAGGCCGCCGAGCGGGACCCCGCGGCGTTCGAGCTCTTCAGCGAGCTGGCGTGGCGGGACGAGGCGGTGGACCGCGCGGCGTGGTTCGACGGGTACGCGGACGCGCGGTACGGCGGCCGGGACGCCAAGGCCCGCGCGGCCTTCGCGGCGCTCCGGGAGAGCACGTACGAGATCAGCAGCAAGGACGGGCGGCCGCACGACTCGATCTTCGCCGCGCGCCCGTCACTGACCGCCCGCTCCGGCACGTACTACGCCACGCACACCCCCGCGTTCTCTCCCGCCCGGCTCGACGCCGCGTTCGCGGCGCTGCTGGCGGTCCGGCCCGCGCTGCGGAACAGCGACGCGTACCGGCTGGACCTGACCGACCTGGCCCGGCAGGCGCTGGCGAACCGTTCCTGGCAGCTGATCCCGCAGCTCCAGGAGGCGTACGAGCGCAAGGACCTGGCCGCCTTCCGCGCCCTCGCCAAGCTCTGGCTCCAGCTCATGCGGCTCAGCGAGGACATGACCGGCGCGCACCGGCACTTCCTCCTCGGGCCGTGGCTGGACGCCGCCAAGCGGATGGCGACCGGCGAGAAGGAGGCGGCGCAGCTGGAGCGCACCGCGCGGGTGCTGATCACCACCTGGGCGGACCGGCCCACCGCGGACGGCGGAAAGCTCGCCAACTACGCCAACCGCGACTGGCACGGCCTGATCGGCGACTTCCATCTCCCGCAGTGGCAGCGGTACTTGGACGAGCTGGAGGACGCGCTCGCTGGCAACCGCAAGCCGAAGGCGTTCGACTGGTACGCGCTGGAGGAGCCCTGGACGCGGGAGCGCAAGAACTACCCGCTGCGGCCCACCACCGACGCCTACCGCACCGCCCGGAAGGTGCACGACGTGCTCGCCAAGGCGCCCTACCAGGGGCGGGTCGTCGTCACGGCCGAGCCGGCCGCCATGGCGCCGGGCGGCGCGACCACCGTCACCGCCACCCTGCACAACGTCAGCGGGCTGCGGGACACCGGCCGGGTGGACTTCGCGCTCAGCGGCGTGGACGCCGAGGACCGCGGCCCCGTCTCGCTGCCGTCAATACCGGCCGGCGGCAAGGGAGACGTCGACTGGCGGGTCGCGGCACCCGCCGAGCCCCTGACGTCGCCGCTGAAGCCGATGCCGTACGAACTGACGGTGAGTTACGGGCCGAAGGGCGAGACGGCGGTCTCCTCGGTGCGCACGGGGACGCTCTTCGTGGCCGGGCCGCTGGACGACGGGCTGCGCACGGTCACCACGAACGAGGCGGTTTTCGGTCAGCTCGACGGGCGGTTCGCCATCGACGGGGCGGGCGCCGACCTGTGGAAGGCCACCGCCGAGTTCGGCGCCGTCTACCGCCCGGGCGCGCTCCGAGCGGGCGGTTCGGTGACGGTGAAGGTCGCCGAGCAGTCGGTCACCGGCCCGTGGGCACGCGCCGGGATCGCCGTCCGCAACAGCCTGGCGGAGGCGGACTCGGCGGGGTTCGTGAACCTCTCCGTCACCCCGGAGAACGGCGTCGCGCTGTCCTACGACACCACCGGGGACGGCACGCTGGACCGGTACGAGCGGGTCACGGGCGTCAAGGCGCCGGTGACGCTGCGGCTTTCGCGGGAGGCGGGCGGCGCCTTCAAGGGCGAGTACTCCACGGACGACGGTTACACCTGGCGCGCGGTCGCCACCGCCACCGTGCCCGGCGCGGCCGCCGCGCAGGACGCGGGGCTGCACATGTCGGCGGCCAACGGCGGCTCGGGCGCCCGCGGCCGGGTGGAGTTCGGCGACTGGCGCACGGACTGACATACCCGCGGCGGCACGGCGGCGACCCCGGACGGTGAGGCACTGTCCGGGGTCGTTCGTTCGCTCCCCGTCACAGGTGCGCGCGGCGTACGCTGACCTCCGTACCGACCGGGCCTATCGCGAGGAGAGCACCGCATGAGCGCCGCAGCTGAGAAGGAGTGGCTCTACGCCCTCGACATCTCCGACGCCGTCTGGCAGCGCGCCCCCGGCGACGCCGAGGAGGCCGTGGAGATCGCGTTCCTGGAGCGCGGCGCGGTGGCGATGCGCAATTCCACCGACCCCGACGTCGTGCTGCGGTACACCGAGGGCGAGTGGCGGGCGTTCGTACTGGGCGCCCGGGACGGCGAGTTCGACCTCGACCGGCAGCGCTGAGCGGCCGGCGCGGAAGCTCCTGAGGACCGGCCGCACCCCGGCCGGTCCGCCCGATGGTCAAAGTGACCATCCCAAGATTCACTCGTTCTACGGAACGTGGAACAGCAGCAGGCAATATCACCGCCACCGGACCGCACCTCCCCGCTGGGCGTCATCGACGTCGAGCAGGCCGAAGCCGCGCTCGTGGAGCACTATCCGCGGCTGGTGCGGCTGGCCTATCTGGTGCTGCCGCCCCGGCTCGGCCGCAGCCGCCGGGTGCTGACCGCGCACGCGGTCACCCAGCGCGCGCTGCCCCGGCACCGCACCGCCGCCTCGGAGAGCGCGCTGCCCGCC
>NZ_JBEPFC010000254.1:0-5179 GCF_040301705.1 Streptomyces sp. NPDC000151
TCAAGGCCCTCCAGGACCACGACGTCTTCGCCGTAATTCTCCTGGACGTGCAGATGCCCGGAGCGGACGCCGCCGGCCACGGCGTCTGCCGGGCGGGACTGGCCGCCGCTGCTGTTGCCGCCGTCGCCGGAGCCGTTGCCTCCGTTGCGCGAACTGTGCGTCTTGATGCCCTGGGAGACCAGGGCGGCGGGGGAGGAGATGAGGGCGGCGGCCTGACTGCCGTCCGTCGCCGCCTTCTTGCTCGTGCGCGCCGCCATGATCTCGTCGCCGAAGCCGGGGACGAAGCGGTAGATCATCGCGCTCGCGAAGATGGCGAGCAGGATGATGGCGAGGCCGGAGACGACGGCGGAGAAGGAGTCGGGGCCCTTCTCGGAGGAGAGGGCGCCGGCGATGCCCAGCACGATCACGATGACCGGTTTGACCATGATCACCGCGATCATGATGCCGGCCCAGCGGCGGACGTGGCCCCACATGTTCTTGTCGACGAGGCCGGCGTAGACGACCGTGCCGAGCAGGGCGCCGACGTAGAGCAGGGCGGCGCGGATGACCAGCTCCAGCCAGAGGATGCCGGCCGCGAGCACGGACACGAGGGCGACGACGATCAGCATGATCGGGCCGCCGCCGATGTCCGTCCCCTTCTTCAGGGCCTCGGAGAAGGAGCCGAAGAAGATGTCCGTCTGGGCGCCGGTGCCCTTGGCGATGATCTCGGTGACGCCGTCGGCGGCGGAGACGACGGTGTAGAGGATCAGGGGGGTGAAGGCGGAGGCGAGGACGGTGAGCCACAGGAAGCCGACCGCCTCACCGATGGCCTCGGTGAGGCGAACGCCGCGGACGGCGCGCTTGGCCACGGCGAGCAGCCAGAGCACGAGCGTGAGCACGGTGGAGGCGGCGAAGACGACGGCGTACTGGCGCAGGAACGCGGCGTTCGTGAAGTCGACCTGCGTGGTCGCCTTCACGGCTTCGGACAGCTTGGTGACAATCCACGCGGCGGCGTCGGCACATCCCTTGGCGAGGGACTGGAGGGGGTCGAGGGGGTTGCTGTCGGAGATACCGGGAGAGGGGGAGGAACCACCGCTCCCTCCCGAGCCGCGCTCCTCGCAGAGCTCCTTCGCCTTGTCGGAGAGGAGCTCGCAAGGGTTGTCGCTCGGCTTGGGCGACGGCGCGGCGAAGGCGCGCGAGGCGAAGAGCACGGCCCACATCTGGAGGCCGGCGAACAGCGCCGCGAATGAGAGGGCGCGGCGGCCGGGTGTACCGGTGAGTTGAGGCTTACCGGGCATACGTGAACCCTCCGAACCCTTCGACGGCCTTGGACATCTCCTCGGCCGTCGCGGCGGCCTGGTCACGGCCGACCGGCGCCGGCCCGTTCTTCTGCGAGAGGTCGGCGATCTTCCAGTCGCCACCGGCCCACTGCAGTTTCATGGTCGTCGTGTACCAACTCTCCGCGACCGGGTTCTCGGAGCCTTCGCCGGCGAGGCCGAACAGGGAGGAGTACCAGACAGCGACCTTCGCGGAGGTCCCCTCGAACTTCTCGACCTTCGTACCGACCGGATTCGCCCGGGACACGAAGGTCATGCCGTCCGGAGCCTTGCCATTCTTGTCGAGGCCGATGCCGGCCAGGAACTCGGGATCGTCGTAGATCTTGCGCAGGCTCTGTTTGCGGGCAGCCGCGGCGGTCGGCGTGTACACCGCGTCGACGATCGCGTCGCGCGCGTCCGACCTGTACATACCGTCACTGGCGAGCGCCACCGCATAATTCGCCGCCGCCGACTGCGCCCCCGCTTCCGACTTGGGGAAGTCGGAAGGGATGGCGGGGTTTTGGGGGTTCTTGCCGGAGACCGGGTGTTGGCCTGTGGGGCTTGTGGGCTGGGCGGCCGGGGCGCCGGAGGTGTTGTCGGGGGAGGAGGAATCGGAGGTGTGGCCGCCGCGGTTGGCGAAGGCGATGGCTGCGATGAGCAGCACGACCACGCCGACGATCGTCACCAGATTGCGGCTGGACATGCCGCCGCGGGGGCGGCGGCCGGTGCCGTACACGTCGCCCTCGCCGCCGGGCAGTCTGGTGCGCGTCTGGCCGGCGGGACCCTGGCCGCCGTACTCCCCGCCGCCGTACGCTCCGTCATCTCCGAGACTCATGGTGCCTGTGCCCCCTCAACCGGCATCGCTGCCGTTTTCGCCGTCGCCTTGCCGCAACCCGGGTACGACCGTAGCCGCGTGCGAGGCGGCCAGGGCGTCCTGGTACGAGTACACCCCACTGTGACGGAACGGCGAACCCGCCCGCAGCGCCTGTGGATAACTACGCGGCGGGTTGGGAGTCCGCTGTGGGTGGGTGGTCGGAGTGGGCATCAGCATGTGGCCTCGGGTGGGAATGTGGGCCAGGTGGGGCGGCCGCGCACAGACGACGACCATGGGACGTGAGCCGGGGCGTGGCGCGGAAGAGCGCGCGGTGGGCGCGCGGACGGACGGGCGGGGCGTACGGACGGGCGTACGACGGGTGTACGGGACGGAGGCGGCGGGCCGGTGCGCGACGGCTGCCGCGCGGCCCGGCGGGCGGTGACGTTTCGGCCGGCTAGACCGCCATGCCGTAGACGATGGTGAAGAGGGTGCCCAGTGACCCGATGATGAAGACGCCGGTCAGTCCGGCGACGATCAGGCCCTTGCCCTGCTCGGCGCTGAAGGTGTCGCGGAGGGCCGTGGCGCCGATGCGCTGCTTCGCCGCACCCCAGATCGCGATGCCGAGGCAGAGGAGGATGGCCACCGCCATCACCACCTCGACCATGACGCGTGCCTCGTTGCCGAGACTCCCGAACGGGCCCCAGTCAGGGGCGATTCCGCCGATAATGGTGGTGATGTCGCCCTTTTCGGCCGCAATGAACATAAGTGAACTCACCGCCCCTATTGGGTAGTTGTCTCCCGCACCACATGGCACGGCCAGCCTCTATCTTCGCTGACAATTGCCTGTGGCGATGTCGACTTGGCGTCAAACTTTGGCGGATCCCGTGTGGGCGACGAGGACAGGGGTGTACGCGTCGTCCGTAGGGCCCGGCATTTTCACCGTGTGTACCATGCGCGGTCACGCTGAGCAATTGACGGCCGGGAGGGCGGCGAGGCCGTGGCCGAAGGGTGGCGCGGGCGTGGCCGAGGGGAACTGTGTGCGGGGAACGCCGGTTTGAGGCGGGGCGGACACGGACACGGTTCGTCGGTAGCCTGACGGGGGTCGACGTGGGGGTGAGGGGTGCGGTGCGCAAGGTCTGGGTGGGTGCGGGCATCGGCGCGGGCCTCGGTGCCTGTTTTGTCGCGCTGTTGATCATCGGTACGTACGCGGCGGCCGGGCTCGGCGGGGCCGCGGGACGGGCCGTCGGGCTGGCGAAGGGCGCGGTGCCGGCGGCGTACCAGCCGCTCGTGCAGAAGTGGGGCGCACTGTGTCCGGCGATCAACCCGGCGCTGCTGGCCGCGCAGCTGTACCAGGAGAGCGGCTGGAACCCCAAGGCGCAGAGCCCGGCGGCGGCGCAGGGGCTCGCGCAGTTCATCCCCGGCACGTGGGCGACGCACGGCGTCGACGGGGACAACGACGGTGACAAGGACGTGTGGGACCCGGACGACGCGATCGCGTCGGCGGCCTCGTACGACTGCGAATTGGCCAAGTATGTGAAGGATGTCCCGGGGGACGCCACGCACAACATGCTCGCGGCCTACAACGCGGGCGCCTATCGGGTCATCCAGCACGACGGCGTGCCGCCGTACCGGGAGACGCAGAATTACGTCAAGGTCATCACCACCCTCGCGAAGAGCTTCGAGGCGCCGGTCGAGCGGGTGCAGCCCTCGCAGCAGGCGGCCGGGGCCATCTACTACGCACAGAAGAAGCTCGGCACGCCGTACCTGTGGGGCGGGAACGGAACGGCGGACCAGGGCGGCAGGTTCGACTGCTCGGGCCTGACCAAAGCCGCTTTCCAGTCGGTCGGGGTCGAGCTGCCCCGCGTCGCCAACGACCAGTGGAACGCCGGGCCGCATCCGAAGCGGGACGAGCTGCTCCCCGGGGACCTGGTGTTCTTCGCGTACGACTTGAAGGACCCGCGGTCGATCCACCACGTGGGGATCTACGTGGGGGGCGGCTACATGATCAACGCCCCGTACACGGGGGCGGTGATCCGGTTCGACAAGATCGACTCACCTGACTACATCGGGGCCACTCGCGTCACCGAAGATGGCGCAAAAGCGCTCCCCCGTCGGAACACTGCGTGAACATGGGGCCTGAGCTGCGGAGATGAGTCAAGCTTCGATAACGTCCTGGTGATCATCCGGTGGAAAGTGGAACGTCGCGGGGGCGCATGACGTTTCCTTGGAGTGGGAGTGAGCGGCGCTGCCGGAGCACGGCTGACGGACGGCGCGGCGCACACCGCAATTGCTCGACGACCACGGGGGTTGGCAGCACTCGGACGGCGCTCGCGCGCGCGAAAGGTTAGGGGCCCCGGCACATGGCTGGACTCGCACTGGACGGGTCGAACCCCGACGTTGGCCTGCTCTACGAGGTCAACGGCCTCGCCAAGGACGCTCCGCACTGGTTCGACCAGGTGATGGAGTACGTCGGCGAGTACGGCATCATCGCCGGGCTGGCGATCCTGTGTCTCATCGGCTGGTGGGGCGCCCGCAAGAAGGCCGACGCGCCCGCCGCCGTGGCGGGCCTGGTGTGGGCGCCGCTGGCCGCCGGCATCGCGCTGCTGGCCAACATCCCGATCCGGGAGTTCGTGGCGCGGCCACGCCCGTTCAAGGACCACTCGGGGCTGGAGGTCCTGGTCGCGGGCAAGAACGACTTCTCGTTCGTGAGCGATCACGCCACGCTGACCATGGCCATCGGCGTCGGCATCTTCATCGCGCACCGCAAATACGGGCTCATCGGCATCGGCCTGGCCCTCCTCGAGGGCCTGTGCCGGGTCTACATGGGCGTGCACTACCCGACGGACGTCATCGGCGGGTTCGCGCTGGGCACGGCGGTCGCGCTGCTGTTCGCGCCGCTCGCCCAGGCGCTGCTCGTGCCGCTCATGAAGGCGATCGCGGCCTCCCGCATCGGTGCGCTGGTCCAGGTGCCCCGCGCCGGGACGGCGCACGCGGGCGGAGCGGGCGAGGGGGACGGCGCGGCTGTGACGGACGCGTTCGGGCCCGCGGGGGCGGCCGGTGCCGTCGGGGC
>NZ_JBEPFC010000255.1:0-5169 GCF_040301705.1 Streptomyces sp. NPDC000151
GGCGACCAGCGCCGGCCGTGGCGGCATGGCGAGCGTCGGGATCCGCTGCTTCAGGCGCACCGGCCGGTTGAAGGCCAGCGTGGGCCAGCCGCGGGTCGCGGCCTCCCGGCGCAGCGCGCGGTCGGGGTTGACCGCGTGCGGATGGCCGATGGTCTCCAGCATCGGTACGTCGGTCGCCGAGTCGCTGTACGCGTAGCAACGCGCGAGGTCGTACCCCTCGGAAGCGGCGAGCTCCCGGATCGCCTCGGCCTTGGTGGGGCCGTAGGCGTAGTACTCGATCTCGCCCGTGAAGCGGCCGTCCTCGCCGACGACCATGCGCGTGGCCACCACCCGGTCGGCGCCGAGCAGCTCACCGATCGGCTCGACCACCTCGGCTCCCGAGGTGGAGACGATGACGACGTCGCGGCCCGCGGTGTGGTGCTCCTCGATGAGGGACGCCGCCTCGTCGTAGATGAGCGGGTCGATCAGGTCGTGGAGGGTCTCGGCGACGATTTCCCGTACCTGCGCCACGTCCCACCCACGGCAGAGCGTGGAGAGGTACTCCCGCATCCGCTCCATCTGGTCGTGGTCCGCGCCGCCCGCCAGGAAGACGAACTGGGCGTACGCGGTGCGCAGTGCGGCCCGTCGATTGATCAGGCCACCTCGGTAGAACGACTTGCTGAAGGTCAGCGTGCTCGACTTAGCAATGACTGTCTTGTCCAGGTCGAAGAACGCGGCCGCCCGAGGCGCTGAGTGGGGTGCTGAAGGAAGCGAGCTTCGGTTTTCCACAAGGCGAGCATAGGGGGGCACCATTCGGCGTAAGGTGTGGCGCGTGGGTTTGCCTGAGAAGGCTCTCGGGTACACCATGGAAGTCACGGATCGTTCGCGACCGTGCTAACCCGGCCCGACTCCTCCCCCCCCGAGTCGGCCGTGGGGACGACCCCCGCTCTCCCCCCCGGCGGGGGTCGTCGCATGTCCGGACCCGTTTTCGGACCCCGGGGACTGCTTCCTGAACTTCCTTCGGCGATCGATCGCCGGGCGCTGCTGCGCCCCTCGTTCGTAACTTACCGTAATCAGAAGACTGCTCTCAGGAAGTTTTCCATAGTCGCCGGTATAGGTGACCGGGATATTCACAGCCTCAGTAGTTGTCCACAGTTTTCGACCAAGATCCACGAGATTTCCCGGATCGCTGCACCGTGAAAGTCCGCGAAGTTCGCGGATGTGCGAGTTGTGTAGCGACAGGGGGACGGAACGTGGCCGGAAGCAACGATTTGGATCGTATGGACCGGGGCCCGCAAGAGCCCGGACCGTTGATCGTCACGGAGGACGAAAGCCTCCTCGACGATCTCCTCAGACTCTGCGCGGCGGCGGGCACGCTGCCGGCCGTGGCGCACGGAGGCAGCGTCCGGGCCGCGGGCTGGGAGTCGGCTCCGTTGGTGATCGTCGGGGAGGACTGCGTCCACCGGCTGTGGGGCGCCGGCCGCAGGGCGGGCGTGGTCCTCATCGGACGGGACGCCCAGGACACCCGAGTGTGGGAGCAGGCCGTCGAGATCGGCGCCGAGCGCGTCCTCGGACTGCCGGACGGCGAGAGCTGGCTGGTCGACCGGATCGCGGACGCGGTGGAGGGCGACCGGCGTCCGGCGCTCACGGTGGGCGTGCTCGGCGGCCGGGGCGGCGCCGGCGCGAGCACCCTCGCCTGCGCCCTGGCGGTGACCGCCGCGCGACAGGGGCACCGGACGATACTGATCGACGCCGACCCGCTGGGCGGCGGCCTGGACGTACTGCTCGGCGGCGAGCGGGAGAAGGGCCTGCGCTGGCCCGCCTTCGCCGAGTCCCGCGGCCGGGTCGGCGGCGGCGCCCTGGCCGAGTCCCTGCCGTACCTCCATTCGCTGCGCGTGCTGAGCTGGGACCGCGGGGACTCGGTGGCGATCCCGCCGCCGGCGATGCGCGCGGTGATGTCGGCGGCCCGCAGGCGCGGCGGCGTCGTGGTGGTCGACCTGCCGCGCCATCTCGACGAAGCCGTGTCCGAAGCGCTCGCCCAGATCGACGTCGGACTGCTGCTGGTCCCCGCCGAACTGCGCGCGACGGTGGCGGCCCGGCGCGTCGCGGCCCCTGCCCGAGCGGCCCTGCGCGACCTGCGCGTGGTGGTCCGCGAGACGCCGGGCCCCGGGCTGCCGGAGGCCGAGCCGGCCCGGCTGCTCTCCCTCCCCCTGGTCGGCACCCTGCCCTGGGACCCCCACCTCGCGGACTCGCTCGCCCGCGGCGCCCCACCGGGCGCGCACGCAAGGGAACCACTGGCCCGGTTCTGCACGGAGTTCTGGGGACGGGCGCTGGGCGGCCCGGAGTCCAGTACATCCGGCAGCGCGGGGACCTCACGGTGCGGCGGTCTTGCGGGCACGGCGGGGGCTTCGCGGTCCCGCTCGGAGGACGGCGAGGAGGCCGTCTCATGAACGGTTTCGGCGGAGTGCGGAAGGAAGCCCTGCGGGACACCGGTGCCGGGCGGGGGAGGCCGATCCGGCCGACGGCCCTCACCGGGGCGCGTGGCCTCAGCGCGAGGCGCGGTCTTACCGAAGCGCATGGCTTTCCGGGAGCGAGGGGCGCGCCCGGCCCGGCGAAGCCGGTCGGCGTGGCGGAGCCGCCCGGGACCGAGCCCGGGCCCGGCACGGACGGCTTGGGGGCCGGGACGCGCGGTGGCGCGGGGGAGAGGCTCCTGGAGGCTGTACGCCTGAGACTCGCCCGGGCCGGTGCCGAGCCGACGCCCGCCCGGGTGGCCGTGGCGCTGCGCGAGGAAGGACGGCTGCTCGGCGACGCCGAGGTGCTGGGCGTCGTGGCCGCGCTGCGCTCCGAGATGGTCGGCAGCGGCCCCCTGGAGCCGCTGCTCGCCGCGCCCGAGGTGACGGACGTACTGGTCACCGCGCCCGACGAGGTCTGGGTCGACCGCGGTGGCGGACTCCGGCGCACGGACGTGCGCTTCCCCGATGCCGCGGCCGTCCGCAGGCTCGCCCAGCGCCTGGCCGCGGTGGCCGGGCGGCGCCTGGACGACGCGCATCCCTGGGTGGACGCACGGCTGCCCGACGGGACCCGGCTGCACGCCGTACTGCCACCCGTGGCGGTCGGCTCGACCTGTCTTTCGCTGCGGGTGCTGCGTCCGAAGGCGTTCACGCTGGAAGAGCTCGTCGCGGCGGGCACGGTGCCGCCGGGCGGCGACCGGCTGCTGCGGTCGGTCCTGGCCGCCCGGCTGTCCTTCCTGGTCAGTGGCGGCACGGGCAGCGGCAAGACCACACTGCTGAGCGCCCTGCTGGGCCTGGTGGGGCGGGACGAGCGGATCGTCCTGGCCGAGGACTCCGCGGAGCTGCGGCCGGACCACCCACACGTCGTACGACTGGAGGCCCGCCCGGCGAACCAGGAGGGCGTCGGGCTGGTCACGCTGCGGGACCTGGTGCGCCAGGCGCTGCGCATGCGTCCGGACCGGCTGGTGGTCGGCGAGGTGCGCGGCCCGGAGGTGACGGAGCTGCTGGCCGCGCTCAACACCGGCCACGAGGGCGGCTGCGGCACTGTGCACGCGAACGCCGCCGCCGACGTACCGGCCCGGCTGGAAGCGCTCGGCTCGACCGCCGGGCTGGACCGCGCGGCCCTGCACAGCCAGCTGGCCGCCGCGCTCTCGGTCGTACTGCACCTCGTACGCGATCGCACGGGCCACCGGCGCATCGCCGAGATCCACGTCCTCGACCGCGCCCCCTCGGGCCTGGTCACCACCACACCGGCCGCGGTCTGGCATCCAACTGGCTTCCGGCGGGCCGAGGGCTGGGCCCGCCTGGCCGCCCTCTGCGACCGGGGAAGCGCCACGCACGGGGGAGACGACGTGAACGGGGACATGCCATGAGCGGGGAGGTGGCGACGGAGGCGATGACGCCGGTGTGCGCGGCACTGCTGTGCGCGGGGGCCGGCCTCTGGACGGCCGGCGGCCGGGACAATTCCCTGCGGCGCGCGCGGCTGCTGCTGGCAGGCGGGGAGGCCGCAAGCCCCGGGGATGCCGTACGGCGACCGGGCGCCGGGCAGTGGCCGCGTACGGGGCGTCGCTGGGCGTACGGCGAGCGAGCGATCCGCAGATGCCGGACGTGGGTGGTCGCTCGGTCGGTGCAGTTGGGGCACGCCCTGTGGTGCCTGCCCATCGGGGCCGTACTGGGTCTCCTGGGCCGGTCGTTGCTGCCGATGGCTCTCGGGGCGCTGGCGATGCCGGTCGCGCACCGTTGGCTGACCGGCCGCGCCGCGCAACGGGAACGCGACCGCCGTCGCGACGACGTGATCGCGTTCTGCGCGGCGGTCGCCGCCGAGCTGCGTGCGGGCTGCCAGCCGGGTCAGGCCCTGGTGCTGGCCGGTGAGGAGGGCCGGGCGGGGCCGGCCGGACTGGGCAGTGCGGGGGACGCGGTGCTGGCGGCGGCGCGGTTCGGCGGGGACGTGCCGGGTGCGCTGCGCGAGGCGGCGCGGCTGCCGGGCGCGGAGGGACTGACGGGCGTGGCCGCCTGCTGGCAGGTGGCCGTGCAGGGCGGCGTCGGGCTCGCCGCGGGCATCGAGCGCATCACGGCGGGACTCCGGGCGGAGCGGCATCAACAGTCCGAACTGCAAGCCCAGTTGGCGGGAGCGCGCACGACGGCCTTGATGCTCGCCCTCCTCCCGGCCTTCGGACTGCTGATGGGCAGCGCGCTGGGAGCGGACCCGCTCCACGTGCTACTGCACACGCCGGTCGGCTGGGCCTGCCTGGCGGTCGGCGGGCTGCTGGAGTGGGCCGGGGTGCTCTGGACGGGCCGCATCGTCCGCACGGCGGAGGGGCGGGCAGACCGATGACCGCCAAAGTTATCCACAGCCTGGGGATTGTTTCCGCGCTCGCGACTATCTTGGTCTGTACGGCATTGGTCATCCGCCGGGTCGCTCTCACGGCCGCCGTACGACGCCGCGCGACCCGTATTTTCTCAGCCGCTGGGACGGCGGCCCGCACCTCGACAGCGCGCGGCGCAGCCCGCCGCGGGCTGCGTGACGGCTCGGAGAGGCGCGTCCGCCCGGAGCAGCAGAACGAAGCCGTTCGGGAGTGGGTCGTGGTGGCCGCCGCGGCGGGTGTCGGCCTTGCCCTGACCGGCGGGGTCGTCGGAGCCGTACTGGGGGCCGTGGGCGCGTGCGCCACGCGAGGCCGTC
>NZ_JBEPFC010000256.1:0-5070 GCF_040301705.1 Streptomyces sp. NPDC000151
GTACTGCAGGGGGGACCCTGTGGGAGAGTAGGACGCCGCCGAACAATCATTGTGGGAAAGCCCCGCACCTCATGGTGCGGGGCTTTTCTGCGTTTAGGGCCACGGCAATAGTGCGGTAGGGCACAGGCCAGACGGGCCGAGCCCCCGGCCTGGACCGGCGCTCAGGCCGGCAGGGGGGCGTGGGGCCAGCGGGTGCGGGACTGTTCGGGGGAGCGGAGGGTGGCGAGGGTCAGGAGGCCCTGGGCGGCGCCCGATTCGAGGAGCGCGGGGAGCGCGGGGATCGGGGCGAGGGCTGCGATGTCGTCGAGGACCAGGGTGAGTGGTGGGTCGAGGCGACCGTCAGATGACCGTTCGGCCATGCGGCGGCCGCGCTCGACCACGCTCGAGACGAGTGCGGTGAGCAAAGGCATCGCACCCGGTGTCGTACGCGGGTCCTCGATCGACTCGCCCACTACGTAGAGCGTTCCCCCTTCCGCCACGTAGGAATCAAGCGCGAGCGCATCGGCCCGCCCCGGATTGCAGGCGTCCCGGATGTGGACGGAGGAGAGGGCGGCGAGCGCGCGGGCGACCAATTGCTGGGCCATGTCGCGGCGTTCGGGGTGGGCGGTCAGTACGGACTCCAGCTCGCCGGCGCGGCCGGCCGCGGCCTTGGAGTTCGTACGGAGGATGCGTACGGGCTCGTGCGCGGCGCCGCTGCCCTGGGCCCAGCGGTGGATCTGCCGGAACGGCCTGCCGTCCACGGCGGCCGCGTGCAGCCAGCAGCGCAGCAACGTCTCAGCGGCGTCCGCCAGGGCCGAGTCGAGCGTGCTCATCGGGCGGACGGGGGCGAGGAGGGCGGTCGCGCGGGTACCGGCGACGGCGATGTCCTCGCAGCCCGCGGTGGGCGACCAGCGCAGGCGGGCCGGGGTGTCGAGGAGGTGCAGCGGGTCGTACGCGTGCAGCGGACCGAGCTTCGCCCGGGCGTCTTTGCTCTCGGCCCAGAGCGTCGGGTCGGTCGTCGCCACGAGGAGCGGCCCTTCGGCGGCGGTGATCGCGGCGAGCGCGGCGGCGCGGGCAGCGGGGCGCTCGGAGCGGTGGTGATAGTGGACGCGGGGGAGCGCGGGGGTGTCCGTGACGGCACTGGCGGGAACGCCGGTGGGGATGCCGGTAGGGGCGTCGGTACGGGCGTCCAGGGGCGGCTGCGGGGCCGGTTCGGCCGCAGGTACGGCCAGTACCTCCGCACTCGTCTTACGGCCGTCTACGGCTGTGGGTGAGGCGTCGGCCGGGGCCGGCGCCTCAGGGACCGCTTCCGGGGCCGCCGGGGGCGAGGCCGGTACCGCCGCCCCCTCGGCGAGTCGGTTCGCGCGGCGTTCCGCGCGTACCGCTCGGAAGCGGGTGAGCGTGCCGAGGGCGAAGATCGTGAGGACGACGAGGACCATCAGTTCGCTGATGAGGACGCCCCAGAAGAGGCCGTAGCCCGCGAGCTGGCCGTCGGGGGTATCGGGCCAGGCCGCCGGCAAGTCGTGCGGCTGGGTGACCAGTTCGCGCATGGCGAGGGGGGTGCGGGTGAACGTCAGCCGGTCGGGCCAGCTGCCGTGGGCGAAGAGGCCGGAGAGTCCCGTGGCGAGCCACACCAGGACCGTCAGGCCCAGGAGGAAGGCCAGCACGCCGACGAGCAACGAGTCGGGGATGCCGCGCTCCCGTCGCCGGGGCCCGGCCCCGCCGTCCCGGCCCGCGCCGCCACCGGCTCCGTTGGCTCCGTACGCCTGCCCCTGCCGGTCGTATCGGTCGTACCCGTCGCTCACGCCACCGACCCGTCCTTCGTACCGCCCGTCGGTCCGTCTCTCTTACGCCACCGACTACCGGGCGCTCGTTCTTCGTGCCGTCCGTACTTCCCGCCGCTTGCGGCCTGCCTTCTATGCCACCGTCTCGCTCGATTCGTTGCTGAGCTGGCGGGCCAGGGCCATTGCCTCGGCGCGTGCTTCTGCCTCGGCGTCCGCCGCGCGCTCCAGGGCCAGGGCCTCGTCCGTGGGCTGGGCCGAGGCGTCGGCCACGGAGGACTCGGTCATGGCGCGGTCGGTGTAGACGAGCGGGCGTTCGGCCTCGGTGATCAGGTGCTTGACGACCTGGACGTTGCCGTTGACGTCCCAGACCGCGATGCCGGGGGTCAGGGTGGGGATGATCTCCACCGCCCACCGTGGGAGGCCCAAGACCCGCCCCGTGGCCCGTGCCTCGTCCGCCTTCTGGGCGTAGATCGTCCTCGTCGACGCCATCTTGAGGATGGCCGCCGCCTCCCGTGCGGCCGCGCCGTCCACGACGTCGCTGAGGTGGTGGACGACGGCGACGAAGGAGAGGCCCAGGCGCCGGCCGAACTTCAGCAGGCGCTGGAAGAGCTGGGCGACGAACGGGGAGTTGATGATGTGCCAGGCCTCCTCGACCAGGAAGATCCGTTTCTTCCGGTCGGGGCGGATCCAGGTGTGCTCCAGCCAGACGCCCACGATCGCCATCAGGATCGGCATCGCGATCGAGTTGCGGTCGATGTGGGAGAGGTCGAAGACGATGAGCGGCGCGTCGAGGTCGATGCCGGCCGTGGTCGGGCCGTCGAACATGCCGCGGAGGTCACCGTCGACGAGGCGGTCCAGTACGAGGGCCACGTCCAGGCCCCAGGCCCGTACGTCGTCCAGGTCGACGTTCATGGCCTCGGCCGACTCCGGCTTCGGGTGGCGGAGTTGCTCGACGATGTCGGTGAGGACAGGCTGGCGGTCGGTGCGGGTCTCGTTGCCCTCGGCGGAGCCGAACCCATTGAGCACAGCCGCGTGCGCGACCTTGAGGGCGAAGCCGGAGCGCTCGTCGAGGCCGTGGCCCATGGCCACCTCGATGATCGTGCGGAGCAGCGCCAGCTGGCCGGTGGTGGTGATCGACGGGTCCAGTGGGTTGAGGCGGATGCCGCCGTTCAACGCCGCCGTGGGGTCCAGCCGGATCGGGGTTATGCCGAGCTGTTCGGCGATGAGGTTCCACTCGCCGACGCCGTCCTCGCCCTGTGCGTCCAGGACGACGACCTGGCGGTCGCGGAAGCGCAGCTGACGCAGTACGTACGTCTTCTCCAGCGCGGACTTGCCGTTGCCGGACTCGCCGAGGACGAGCCAGTGCGGGGCGGGCAGCTGCTGGCCGTACAGCTGGAAGGGGTCGTAGATGTACCCCTTGCCGCTGTACACCTCGCGGCCGATGATCACGCCGGAGTCGCCGAGACCTGGCGCCGCGGTGGGCAGATAGACGGCCTGGGCCTGCCCGGTGGAGGTCCGTACGGGCAGCCTGGTCGTCTCCACCTTCCCGAACAGGAAGCTGGTGAACGCCTCGGTGATCGCGGCGAGCGGATCGAGCATGGCCATGACGTACGCGCCTCCCAGCGGCTTAGCGGCGGATCCCGGTCGCGAACGGAAGCGTGTTGACGAATGCCCTGTGGTGCTCGCGGTCGCACCACTCCAGCTTGAGGTAGGACTTGCCGGCCGAGGCGCGGATGGTCCGCTTGTCGCGGGCCAGCGCCTCGGGGGAGCGGGCGGAGACGGTGAGGTAACCGACGAGGTTCACGCCGGCCGCGCCGGACGCCAGGTCCTCGCCGCGCTGGTCGACGCGGCCGTGGTGGGCGACGTCGCGCGGGTCCACGACGCGGTTCATCTTGGCCGCGCGGCTGGCTTCCGCGTCGTCGTTGGTCTTCTCGGTCAGCATGCGTTCGATCGCGACCTCGGTCGGCTCGAGGTCCATGCAGACCGCGACCGTACGGATCACATCAGGGGTGTGCACGAGCAGCGGCGCGAGGAAGTTGACGCCGACCGGGGTCAGCGGCCACTCCTTGACCCACGCGGTGGCGTGGCACCAGGGCGCGCGGGTCGTCGACTCGCGGGTCTTGGCCTGGAGGTACGTGGGCTCCATCGCGTCCAGCTCGGCCGGCCAGGCGTTGCGCTTGCTCATCGCCTGGATGTGGTCGATGGGGTGGTCCGGGTCGTACATGGAGTGCACGAGGGACGAGAGCCGGGCCTGGCCGAGGGGCTGGCGTACGCGGATGTCGGCCTCGGCAAGGCGGGCGCAGATGTCGGTCAGCTCGCGGGCCATGACGACGGCGAGGCCCGCGTCCTTGTCCAGGCGCTTTCGGAGCAGCCCGCCGTGGTGCGTGCGGGCCGCGCGGGCCATGGTCTCCGCCTCGGCGGCCAGCTCGCGCGTGTAGTGCATGCAGGCGACGAGGTACGCGCGGTGCTGCTCGGAGGAGGTGGAGACCATCGACTGCAGCTGGTCGTAGGAGTCCTGCAGCCAGGCCGGGGAGTTCCGGTCGCCGCGCTGGGCTACGTCCTTGGCGTGCGCGTCCGGGTCGGCGGGGAGGGTGCGGGCGAGCATCTGCAGGCGGGTCACGAACCCGTCGCCGTTCGCGACGTGCTTGAGCAGCGTCCCGAAGCGGTCGACCAGGGCCTCCTGGTCCTCGCTGTCGCGCAGGCCGACGCCCGGGCCCTCGATCTCTATCGCCGCGGTGACGGTGCGGCGGTCGGCGTGCAGCAGTACGGCGATCTCGTCCGGGCCGAAGGGCGCGGCGAGCCAGTTGATGCGGCCGATGCCGGGCGGCGGGCCGATCTCCACCTCGCGGCCGTCGAGGCTGATGCCGGCCTCGGGCGCGGTGGAGCGGTACGTCGTCCCCCGCCGCAGGGTGCGCTTGTAACTGCGGTTGATCTCGAACCACTTGTAGAACGTCCGGCCGCGGTACGGGACGTACACCGCGGCCAGGGCCAGCATCGGGAAGCCGGTGAGCGTCACGATGCGCAGCGGCAGGACGGGGACCAGGAGGCCGCACATCATGCCGAGGAACGCGCCCGCGATGATCAGGGCGATCTCGCCGGTCTCGCGGTTCTTGCCGATGACGGCGTTGGGGCGGGCGCGGCCGATCAGATACGTGCGTCGGGGCGCGATCGGGTGGGACTGGGTGCTCAACGCCCATCACCTCCTGCTGTTTTGCCGGTGCGGGCGGAACCGCCCGAGGCCGCGCCGGGGCGGGGGCCTGGGCTCGTACGGGGTGCGGGCGGGGCGGCCGCGCCGGAGCCAGATCGG
>NZ_JBEPFC010000257.1:0-5039 GCF_040301705.1 Streptomyces sp. NPDC000151
GTCGGGCAGCGCCCCGCCGGCCGCGACGCCGAGCGCGGCCAGGCCCAGGGCCATCGGCGCGGAGCGCCGGTGCAGCCGCACCGCGAAGAGCGCCGCGACCAGGAGGTAGAACACCATCTCGTACGAGAGGGTCCACAGCACATTGATGGCGTTGGGCACCCCGAGCAGGTCCTGCAGCATCGTCCCGTGCGCGACCAGGGCACTCAGCGGGTCGCGCTCCCCCAGCCCCGCCCGCAGCCGCCCGGGCCCCCACAGCACGAGCAGCGCCGTGGCCGCCAGCGCGACGCACAGCAGCGGGTAGAGGCGGCAGATCCGGCCGACCCAGAAGCGGCGCAGCGAGCCGCGCCGCTCCAGGGAGGCCGGGATGATGTAGCCGCTGACCAGGAAGAAGACGATGACGCCGTACGTACCGGGGTTGACGTACCGCTGCACGATGGCGGACAGCTCCGGCAGATAGCGGGGCCCCGCGTGGTGCAGCGCGACCATCAGCGCCCCGATGCCCCGCAGCGCGTCGAGCCACGCCAGCCGCCGGTCCGGGTCCGGCCCCGGTCCCGCGCCCGGCAGGTCGGGCACGTGTGCCGGCCGGGACGGCTGGGAGGACATCAGCCATGCCACATCACTCATCGTCACACCGTACGCACGGTGCGTGTCTGGCGCACGCCGAACTGACGCCGTATCAGTCGGACGGGTCACGGTCGGCCGCCCGGGGCGCTCGCCGCGCGCCGCATACCTCTGCCTAGACTGTGCCGACCAGTGGACCGTTCGCGAGGAGCCAGCCGTATGACCGCCGTTCACCCGCCGGCCCGTGCCGCAGGGCGGCAGCGCGACGCGGCGCGGACCCGGGCGGAGATCCTCAAGGTCGCGACGGAGGAGTTCGCGCGGAGCGGGTACACGGGTGCGCGGGTCGACGAGATCGCCGCCCGCATCCACACCACGAAGCGGATGATCTACTACTACTTCGGCGGCAAGGAGCAGCTGTTCACGGCCGTGCTGGAGCACGCGTACGCGGGCATCAGGCAGCAGGAACAGCAGCTGGACGTCGAGCATCTGGACCCCGCAGCGGCCATCCGCCGGCTGGCCGAGCTCACCTTCGACCACCACGAGGCGCACCCGGACTTCATCCGCCTGGTGAGCATCGAGAACATCCACGAGGCGGAGCACATCACCGCCTCGGAGACGATCGGCCGGCTCAACTCGCCCGCGATCGAGGTGATCGGGCGGATCCTCGACGAGGGCCGCGCGCAGGGCGTGTTCACGGCGGACGTGGACGCGGTCGACCTGCACGCGATGATCAGCGCGTTCTGCTTCTTCCGGGTCTCCAACCGGCACACCTTCGGCGCCCTCTTCGCGCGCGATCTGACGGCGGCGGACCGCCGGGAGCACTACCGCACGATGCTCGGTGACATGGTCCTCGGCTATCTGACCGGCGCCGCGGCGGTCTGAGCCGCGCGGCCGGCGCACGGGCGGCACACGGGCGGGAATTGTTTCCGCGAGATGTCTTGACAGTGACCTGTGGGCGGTTCACGATCGCTGCACCCCCACAACTAACTATCTAGTACGTTAACTCGCCGCCACCCGCCGTCCGCGAAGGTGGCTCTTCCCCACTGGAGCAGGCATGTCCGCTCTCTCCGCCGAGGCCGCGGCCCCACCGCCGGGACGCCCCCGCAAGGCCGCCGTCGCCGCCTGGATCGGCAGCGCGCTGGAGTACTACGACTTCTTCATCTACGGCAGCGCCGCCGCCCTGGTCTTCCCCAAGGTCTTCTTCGACCCGAGCGACCCGGCGACCGCGACGCTGATCTCGCTCGCGACGTTCGGCGTCGCCTACGCGGCCCGCCCCATCGGCGCGCTCTTCCTCGGCCATTTCGGCGACCGGCTCGGCCGCCGCAAGATCATGGTGTTCACCCTGATCCTGATGGGCCTGTCGACCTTCGCGATCGGCTGCCTGCCGACGTACGCGCAGGTCGGGACCGTCGCGCCGGTCCTGCTCGTCCTGATGCGGGTGCTGCAGGGCCTCTCCGCCGCCGGCGAGCAGGCCAGTGCCAATTCGATGACGCTGGAACACGCGCCGGAGCACCGGCGCGGGTACTACACGAGCTTCGCGCTCAACGGCACCCAGGCCGGCCAGATCCTGGCCACCCTGATCTTCATCCCGGTGGCCGCGCTGCCCGAGAAGCAGCTTCTGACCTGGGGCTGGCGACTGCCGTTCCTGATCAGCGTGGCCGTCACGGTCGTCGGCTACCTCATCCGCCGCAAGCTCTCGGAGACCCCGGTCTTCGAGCAGGCGGCGGCCGAGGACGCGGTGGCCAAGCTGCCGCTGGCGGACCTGCTGCGGCACCACTGGGCCGACGTGCTGCGGGTGATCGCGGCGGCCCTGATCGCCACGGTCAGCACGATCTTCACGGTCTGGGCCCTGTCGTACGCCACCAGCGACGCGGTCGGCATGGACAAGACGGCGATGCTCTGGGTCGGCGTGCTGTCCAACGCGGTGGCGCTGGCCGCCATCCCGCTGTGGGCCAAGCTCTCGGACCGCGTCGGCCGCAAGCCGGTCTTCCTCATCGGCTCGCTCGGCTCCGCCGTGCTGATCTTCGTCTACCTGTGGGCGATCTCCACCGGCAGCTATCCGTTGGTCTTCGTCACCGGCATCGTCTTCTTCGGCGTCGTCTACAGCGCGGCCAACGCCATCTGGCCGTCGTTCTACGGCGAGATGTTCCCGACCCGGGTCCGGCTGTCGGGCATGGCGATCGGCACGCAGATCGGCTTCGCGGTGGCGGGCTTCGCCGTGAGCATCGCCGAGCGGATCGCGGGCCCCGGCGGCGACAACTGGCTCGGCGTCGCCACCTTCACCGCCGCGACCTGCGTGATCTGCTCGCTCGCCGTGCTGACGGGCCGGGAGACGCACCGCGTGCCGACCGCGCTGCTGGGCGAGAAGCCGGCCGCGTCCGAGGAGGAGCGCGGAAGCCTGGCCCGGGCGTCCTCCGCCTGACGGCCGCGCGGGCCGCCGCTCGCCAGGGGGCCGCGGGCCGAACTTTCGCCCGCGGTCCCTTGCGGCCATAATTAACTAACTAGTACGTTCATAGCGCACCACCAGGGAGTCGCGTTGTCCACGCCCTCGTATCTCACCGGCCTCATCGGTTCCGGCATCGGCCCCTCGCTGAGCCCGGCCCTGCACGAGCGGGAGGCCGACCGGCACGGCCTGCGGCTGCTCTACCGGACGCTCGACCTCGACACGCTGGGCGTCGACGCGAAGGATGTCGGCGAGCTGATCCGCGCGGCCCGTACCCTCGGCTTCGATGGACTCAACATCACGCACCCCTGCAAGCAGCTGGTGATCGAGCACCTCGACGCGCTCTCGCCCGGCGCCGCCGAGCTGGGCGCGGTCAACACCGTCGTCTTCCGGGGCGGCCGGACGATCGGCCACAACACCGACGTCACCGGCTTCACCCAGTCCTTCGCGCGCGGCCTGCCCGGCGCCGCGACCCGCGAGGTCGTCCAGATCGGCGCGGGCGGCGCCGGCTCCGCCGTCGCGCACGCCATGCTCTCGCTCGGCACCGACCGCCTCACCCTCGTCGACACCGACGCCGTACGGGCCGGGGCGCTCGCCGACGCGCTCAACGCCCGCTTCGGCACCGGCCGCGCCACCACCGCCGCCCCGGACCGGCTGGCCCTCGTACTGCCCGGCGCCGACGGCCTGGTGCACGCCACCCCCACCGGCATGGCAGCGCACCCCGGCCTGCCGCTCCCCGCCGCGCTGCTCCGCGCCGACCTGTGGGTCGCCGAGGTCGTCTACCGGCCGCTGGAGACCGAACTGATCCGAACCGCACGGGAGTTGGGCTGCCGGACGCTGGACGGCGGCGGCATGGCCGTCTTCCAGGCCGCCGACGCCTTCCGGCTCTTCACCGGCCTGGAACCGCACGCCGAAGAGATGCTCGCCGACCTCGCCGACCTGGTCGGCACCGCCGCGGTCTGAGGAGGCCCCTGATGCGCAAGTCCATCGCCACGGTGTCGCTGAGCGGCTCGCTCTCCGAGAAGCTCAGCGCCGTCGCAGCGGCCGGGTTCGAGGGCGTCGAGATCTTCGAGAACGACCTGCTGGCCAGCCCGCTCAGCCCCGAGGAGATCCGGCTGCGCGCCGCGGACCTCGGCCTGTCCATCGACCTCTACCAGCCGTTCCGCGACTTCGAGGCGGTCCCGGACGAGGTCTTCGCGCGCAACATGCGGCGCGCTGAGCGGAAGTTCGCCGTCATGGAGCGGCTCGGCGCCGACACGATGCTGGTGTGCTCCAGCGTCTCGCCGGACGCCGCCGACGACGACGCGCTCGCCGCCCGGCAGCTGCGCGCCCTCGCCGAGCGCGCCGCCGCGCACGGCATCCGCCTCGCGTACGAGGCGCTGGCCTGGGGCCGGCACGTCAACACGTACGACCACTCCTGGCGCATCGTCGAGCAGGCCGATCACCCGGCGCTCGGCGTCTGCCTGGACAGCTTCCACATCCTCTCGCGCGGCTCCGACCCCAAGGGCATCGAGGACATCCCCGGCGAGAAGATCTTCTTCCTGCAGCTGGCCGACGCGCCCAAGCTGGCCATGGACGTCCTGCAGTGGAGCCGGCACTACCGCTGCTTCCCCGGCCAGGGCGGCTTCGACCTCGCCGGAATGCTCGGCCACGTGCTGCGCGCCGGCTACGCGGGCCCGCTCTCGCTGGAGATCTTCAACGACGTCTTCCGGCAGGCGGACGCGGGACGCACCGCGGTCGACGCGATGCGCTCGCTGATCGCCCTGGAGGAGGCCGCCGGGCTCAGCAGCCTGCCGGCGCCGGTCGTCCCGGACGGTGTCGCCTTCGCCGAACTCGCCGCCGCCGACACCGAACCGCTGCGCTCCCTGCTCGGCTCGCTCGGCTTCGTACGGGCGGGCCGGCACACCGGCGGCAAGCCGGTCGAGCTGTGGCAGCAGAACGAGGCGCGAGTACTGCTCAACACCGTGAGCGGCGCCCGCCGCGAGGGCCCCGGCCTGGTCGCGCTCGGCCTGGAGAGCCCGGAGCCCGCCGCCGC
>NZ_JBEPFC010000258.1:0-4953 GCF_040301705.1 Streptomyces sp. NPDC000151
ACCGCCCCGCCGGCCCCCGCCGCCTTCGCCGGCCGCCGCCGCGAACTGGCCGCCCTGCGCACCGACATCGAACGCGCGGGGCTCGACACCCTCTCCGGCCGCAAGGGCGCCCGCAGCCGGGTGCTGCTGATCGCCGGGCGGCCCGGCTCGGGCCGCAGCGCCCTCGCCGCCGAACTGGCCCGGCAGCTGGCCGGCGACTACCCGGACGGCGTGCTGCGGTCCTGGCTGAGCACCGCCGACGGCCGGCCCCTGCCCACCGCCGACGTCGCCCGCGACCTGCTCACCCAGCTCGGCGAGCGGGTCCCCGCCGGCGCGGCGGAGGACGAGCTGACCGAGGCGCTGCGCGCCGCGCTGGCCGACCGGCGCGCCCTGCTCCTGCTGGACGACGCGGCCGGCGCCGAGCAGGTCGAGCCGCTGCTCCCGGACGCCCCCGACTGCCTGGTCCTCGCCGTCTCCGAGGGGCCGCTGACCGGAATCACGGACGTACGGCCCTGCACGCTCGGCGGCCTGGACACCGCGGCCGGCGTGGAGATCCTGACCCGGTACGCGGGCCAGACCCGCATCACCGTCGACCCGCGCACCGCCGAACAGGTCGTCCAGGACTGCGGCGGCCAGCCCGCCGCCCTCGTCCTGGCCGGCGGCTGGCTCGCCGCGCACCCCAAGTCCTCGCTGTCCGACCTGCTGCGGACGCTGTTCCTGCTGCCGCCCGGCGAGGAGGAGAGCGCGCCCGTCCCGCGCACGCTGGCCCGCGCCTTCCGGCTGGCGTACGAATCGCTGCCGCTGCCGGCCGCCCGGATACTGCGGCTCCTCTCGCTCGCCCCGGCCGGCCTCGTCGACGCGCACACCGCGTCCGCGCTGGCCGGCTGCTCGGTGGTGGCCGCCGAATCCACCCTGCGCGACTTCGCCGCCAGGGGGCTGCTGCGGCCGGTGGAGCCGGCGGCGGAGCCGGTGTCGGGCGGCACCGACCCGCTGGCCGGGCTGCCGGCGCAGTACCGCGTACCGAACTGCCTGGTGCCGCTGCTGCGCCACCACCTCAAGGCCCACGAGCGCCCGCCGGAGATCCAGCTCTCCCGGGCCCGGATGCTGGAGCGGACCGTACGGCAGCTGCAGTCCTGCCGGGCGATGGGGGAGCCCGCGGGATCCCCGGCCCGCGAACGGACCTCCGGGCTGCCGCGGTCGCTGCGCTTCGGGTCCGTCCCCGAGGCCGCGGCCTGGCTGCGCAGCCGCCGCCCTGCCCTGCTGGACTCCGCCCGGATCGCCGTCGCGGACGGCGAGCTGGACACGCTGGACCGGCGGCTGATGGCCGCGCTGGTACGGGCACTGCTCGCGCACGAGGCGCCCGAGGCGGCGGCTCCCGACCTGTACGGGCTGCACGGCCTGGTCCTGGAGGTCGCCGAGCGGCGCGGCCTGGCCCGGGAGAAGGCCGCCGCGCTGCTGAACCTCGGCGACCTGGACGCCGAGGCGGGCCGCGCCGAGAACGCGCTCGCCCGGTACCGGGGCGCGCTGGAGTCGGCGCGCGCGGTCAAGGACGCGGTCGCGACCGGGCGCGCGCTGGAGTCGCTGGGCGGCACGTACGCCGAGCTGGGCGACTGGCAGCGGGCCGCCGACTGGTACGGGCGGGCGCTGGAGCTGCGGCTCTCCCGCGGCGACACGGCCGAGGCGGCCCGGCTGCACGGGCGGCTGGGCGCGGTGCACACGTACGCGGGGCGCTGGGCCGAGGCGCTCCGGGAGTGGCGGGCCGCGCACGGTGCGTACCGCAGGGCCGGTGACCCGGTGGGGCTGGCGCGGGCGATGGGGGAGACGGCGCGGGTCCAGGAGTACGCGGGGCGGCCCGAGCAGGCGCTGCGCACCTGCTTCGAAGCCCTGGAACTGGCCAGGAAGGCGGCCGACGGGCGGCTGGAAGCGGCGCTCCAGCTGCGGATTGCGGACACCTTCGAACGGCTCGGCGACCCGGCGGCAGCAAGGCTGCACCGGGGCCTGGGAGAGCGAGTCTTGGCAGATCACCCGGCCTGACCTACGAAATCGGTGGCGGTTCCCGCGAAAGTAATTGCTTTGCAAGGCTAGACAACAAGAGCTCCTTCAATAGACTGGCAGAGCCGCGGTTCTCGCGGTCACATCCGTCATGCGTCTGTATGAGCGGATATTTCTCTGCAAGCACTCATTCAAGGACCGTGATCGACGTGAAGGTCGGCATCCCCCGCGAGGTCAAGAACAACGAGTTCCGCGTGGCCATCACGCCTGCTGGTGTCCACGAGCTCGTCCGCAACGGCCACCAGGTCTTCGTCGAGAAGGACGCCGGTCTCGGCTCCTCGATCACGAACGAGGAGTACGTCGGCGCCGGCGCCAACATCCTCGACACCGCCGACGAGGTCTGGGCCACCGCCGACCTGCTGCTGAAGGTCAAGGAGCCCATCGCCGAGGAGTACCACCGCCTCCGCAAGGACCAGACGCTCTTCACCTACCTGCACCTCGCCGCCTCCCGCGAGTGCACGGACGCGCTGGTCGAGTCCGGCACCACCGCGATCGCGTACGAGACCGTCGAGACCGCGAACCGGCAGCTGCCGCTGCTCGCCCCGATGTCCGAGGTCGCGGGCCGCATCGCCCCGCAGGTCGGCGCGTACCACCTGATGCGCCAGGCCGGCGGCCGCGGCGTGCTGCCCGGCGGCGTCCCCGGCGTCCACGCGGGCAAGGCGGTCGTCATCGGCGGCGGCGTCTCCGGCTGGAACGCCGTGCAGATCGCCGTGGGCCTCGGCTTCCACGTCACGCTGCTCGACAAGGACATCAACAAGCTGCGCGAGGCCGACAAGATCTTCGGCACCAAGGTGCAGACCGTCGTCTCCAACGCCTTCGAGCTGGAGAAGGCCGTCATCGAGGCCGACCTCGTCGTCGGCGCGGTCCTCATCCCGGGCGCCAAGGCCCCGAAGCTGGTCACCAACGAGCTCGTCGCCAAGATGAAGCCCGGAAGTGTCCTTGTCGACATCGCGATCGACCAGGGCGGCTGCTTCGAGGACTCGAAGCCGACCACCCACGCCGAGCCGACCTTCCAGGTGCACAACTCGGTCTTCTACTGCGTCGCCAACATGCCGGGCGCGGTGCCGAACACCTCCACCCACGCGCTCACCAACGCGACGCTGCCCTACATCGTCGAGCTGGCCAACCGCGGCTGGGTCGAGGCGCTGCGCCGGGACGCCGCGCTGGCCAAGGGCCTCAACACGCATGACGGCAAGGTCGTCTACGCCGAGGTCGCCGAGGCGCACGGTCTGGAGTCCGTCGAGCTGAGCACCCTGCTGGGCTGATTCGTCAACACGGCGCGTCAACACCACGCGCACGGCCGGGCCTTGAGACTTTCAGGCCCGGCCGGTCGCGTTTGCGACACTTTTCCGCGACCGCCCGCGGCAGGCCTCCGGCGAGCCCTCCGCAACTCGTAACGAACGTCGCTCTTCGCCCCTTTCGCGCACCCCCGAAACCTCACGGATGTGCGCCGCGCGCCCTTGACATCGGGGTGTTCCATTGCCGACACATCGTGCCGGGTCCGGTGGATTGTGTTGCTGCGGACGCCCGACACGCCATAGAGTCGCCAACCGTCGGCATGGTGTCACGCTGACCTATCGATAAGTTTCCTGGTCACATCCAAGGAGGTAAGACGACTTGTGAATGAGTCGACATTTACTCCCGGAGGTGGTCGACCAGGAGCGGTTGCACGGGGCCAGGGTCCCTCGGGGCACGAGGCTGTCGGCTCCGTCGCTGTCCACACCTTCGCAGCCCGGAAGAGCATGACGACGACAGCCCACCAGAGCATGGACGGCCATCAAGTGAACGCCACGGCCGGCGACCAGGGCGGCACACACCCGGCCCGCTTCGCCGACTACGACGACCTGCCCGAGGGGCACTTCTACGATCCGGACGCGGAGTACGAGCCGGACCCGGAGTACGCGGCGACGCTCGCGCCGGACGCCGCGCGCCAGCGCCGCGAGCGCATCGGCCCGACCGGTCGCCCCCTTCCCTACTTCCCGATCCCCGGGCCGCTCTCCGAGCACGGCCCGGCGAAGATCATCGCGATGTGCAACCAGAAGGGCGGGGTCGGCAAGACGACCTCGACCATCAACCTGGGTGCCGCGCTCGCCGAGTACGGCCGCCGCGTACTGCTGGTCGACTTCGACCCGCAGGGCGCGCTCTCGGTCGGCCTCGGAGTCAATCCGATGGAGCTCGACCTGACGGTCTACAACCTGCTCATGGAGCGGGGTATGGCGGCCGACGAGGTCCTGCTGAAGACGGCGGTCCCGAACATGGACCTGCTGCCCAGCAATATCGATTTGTCAGCCGCCGAGGTACAGCTCGTCAGCGAGGTCGCGCGCGAGTCGACCCTGCAGCGCGCCCTGAAGCCGCTGATGTCGGACTACGACTACATCGTGATCGACTGCCAGCCCTCGCTCGGCCTGCTCACGGTCAACGCCCTGACGGCGGCTCACAAGGTCATCGTCCCGCTGGAGTGCGAGTTCTTCGCGCTGCGCGGTGTGGCGCTGCTGACCGAGACGATCGAGAAGGTCCAGGAGCGGCTCAACCCCGACCTGGAGCTGGACGGCATCCTCGCCACGATGTACGACTCGCGCACCGTGCACAGCCGCGAGGTCCTCGCGCGCGTCGTGGAGGCGTTCGACGAGCACGTCTACCACACCGTGATCGGCCGTACGGTGCGGTTCCCCGAGACCACGGTCGCGGGCGAGCCGATCACCACGTACGCCTCCAACTCCGTGGGTGCCGCCGCCTACCGACAGCTCGCCAGGGAGGTGCTCGCCCGGTGTCACGCCGAGTGAGTCTGCCCGGCGCCGACGAACTGTTCCGCACCACCGGGGGGACGGCGCTGCAGTCCTCCGCGCCCCGCAGGCCGGCGAACGGCACTCCCGCGAACGGCGAGGCACCCCGGGTGCCCGCGCCGGGCGGCGAGGCCGACCC
>NZ_JBEPFC010000259.1:0-4927 GCF_040301705.1 Streptomyces sp. NPDC000151
GTCGGCGCCGCCCGCGCCGTCCCGCGGCAGCGGCACGCCCGGCCCCGCCGGGTACGTCACGACCAGCGGGCGGCCGGGCAGGCGGGAGAGGAGCGGGTGGCCGCTCCAGTGGAAGGTGGGCAGGAGCAGCACGCCGCGGCCGCGCAGCTCGATGTCCCGCCCGGTGGACCCGTCGAGCTCCCAGACGGCGCCGCACAGCCGGGTGCCGGGGACGAGCGCGGTGAGCGCGGCGCCGACACCGTGCTCGGCGACGGCCAGCGCGTGCCGGGTGAACTCCGCCCGGTGCAGGTCCTGCACCAGCGGCCACACCGGGCGCAGCACCGTGTCGAAGGCCGCGTACTGGGCGCGGCGCAGCACCTCCCAGGCGTCGTCGTCGCCCCCGTGCAGGCCACGCACCCACGGCGGCGGTGCCGTCCGCCCGGCGTGCACCCGCGCGATCTCGGCGCGGACGAACGCGGGGCGGGACGCGCGGAGCGCGTCCCAGCCCTCGGCGAGGCTGTCGCTGGAGCTGTCGATGAAGGCGGGGGCCTGCGTACCGGGGATCAGCTCGCGCAGCGCCCCGGTGGCGGCCGGCAGGGACCGCAGCAGCCGCTGCCGCCAGCGCCCGAAGAGCAGCCGCTGATCGGGGCGGCACATCATGCCGAGCGCCACGTTCAGCTCCTGCAGCGGGGCCGGCCGGGCCGCGAACCGGACCCGCGCGAAGTCGGCGGCCGTGAAGTGGATCCGGATCACTACTCCCCCTGGTCGCCCCGCGCCATCGTTTCGGGCAGGACCTGAACCCTCGCCCGGCCTCCCCCTCGGACGCCAGCATGCGGAGCACGCCCCGCCATTCACGCAGGGGCCGACCCACGACACAAGGGGGAACCGTGCTGCGCAGAACCTTCGTACTGACCGCCGCGCTGCTGGCCGCGGGCGGCGCCGTCGCCGTACCGGCCGGGGCAGCCGGGGGCATGACCCTGCGGCTGCCGGCGCCGACCGGCCCGCACCGGACCGGGGTCACCACGCTGTACCTGGTCGACCGCGCCCGGCGCGACCCGTGGGACCCGGCGATCCCCGTACGGGAGGTGATGGCCACGGTGTACTACCCGGCCGCCGCCGTGCACGGCCACCCGGTCGCCCGGCAGCTGACGGACGGCGCGGCGGAGCTGTTCGGGACGCTGGCTCCCCTCATGCACCCGGAACTGCCGAAGGCCGGGGTGGACTGGGCGGCCACCCGGACCCACTCCCACCGGGGCGCGCCCGCGCAGCCCGTACCGCGACCGGTGCTGCTGTACAGCCCGGGCGGCGGCGACCCGCGCACCTTGGGCACCACCCTCGCCGAGGACCTGGCGAGCCACGGGTACGTCGTGGTGACCGTCGACCACCCCGGCGACGCCTGCGCGGTGGAGTTCCCGTACCGGACGGCGTACCGGGACGCGGTACGGGCGACCGTCTTCCGGGGCGATCCGCGGACGGACCCGGGGCTCTTCCGCACCGCCCTCGACACGCGCCTCGCCGACCTCCGCTTCGTACAGGGCCGGCTGGCCGTCGTGGCGGCCGGGCGGAACCCGGACGCGGCGGGGCGGCCGCTGCCCGCGGGCCTCGGGCGGGCGCTGGACCTGCGGCGGGTGGGCGCGTACGGGCACTCGGCGGGCGGCACGGCGGTCGCCGAGGCGCTGTACGAGGACCGCCGCATCGCCGCGGCGGTCGATCTGGAGGGTTATCTGGACCACCCCGGGGGCGCGCCCGGCCAGGACGGCGAGCTGTTCCCGGTGGCGGCGCACGGGGTGGACCGGCCGCTGCTCCTGCTGGGCACCGACGGCTTCGCGGACCGCGCGGGCCTGGAGCGCGGCTGGTCGGCGCTGCTCGGCCGCTCGCCGCGGCACGTGCTCCGCCGGCGGCTGGACGGCGCCGCGCACTGGTCCTTCACCGACTTCGCGGCGACGGCGCCCCAATTGGAGGCCGCCGGGCTGATGACGGCCGCGGGCCGGGCCGCGCTGGTGGGCACGGCCGGTCCCGCGCGGACGGTGCCCGCGGTGCGGCACCACGTCCGCTCCTTCTTCACCCGGCACCTGCCGGCGCCGGGCCGGGGTGCGGCTCCGGCGGCTCAGTAGCCGACGGTGAAGCGCTCGCCGATGTGGCGGGGCTGCTCGACCTCGTCGAGGAGGGCGACCGCGTAGTCCTCGGTGGAGATCCGGCTGCTGCCGTCCGCCGCGGTGACCAGGTCGTCGGTGGCGGTGCGGTAGCCGCCGGTACGCGTGCCGGGGGCGATCTGCGCCGCCGGGCTGAGGTTGGTCCAGCGCACGTCGGTGACGGTGCGGTAGAAGTCCAGCGCGTCGCCGTGCGCGTGCATGATCTGCAGCAGGAACTCCGGCAGTCCGTCCGCGTCCCAGACCTGCTTGCCGTCGGGCGTGCGCAGCGACCCCGCGCCGCCGACGGCGATCAGCCGCGGCGCTTCGGCGCCCAGCTTCCGCAGGCCGGCCACCAGGGACTCGGCCGAGGGCTTGATGGTGGCGAGGTGGCCGGGCCCGTCGCCCCCGCCGACCGCGCTGATCAGTACGTCCTGGCCCGCGGCGGCCGCGGTCACGGCGGCCGGGTCGAGGACGTCACCGGCGGTCACGGTGAGCTTCGGGTGGGTTCTGGTGAGCTTCGCGGGGTCCCGGACCACCGCGGTGACCTCGTGGCCGCGCTCCAGGGCCTCGTCGAGGACGCGGCTGCCGATGGCGCCGTTGGCGCCGAACAGGGCGATCTTGGACATGGGGGTGCTCCTTCTACTCCTTGCGGTTTTCTGCCATCAGCCGCGCTGACGTCTTCTACGCTAGAGGGAAAAGCTAGGCATTTCGGGGTAGGTGCGGGACGAGTCATGGTGGAAAAGCGACAAGAGCAGATCCCCGAGGTCACCTTCTCGGCGCCGGCCGGGCGGCCCGCGGGCGTGGAGGTCATGACGCTCGCCGAGCTGCGCGCGCGGGCCGACGCCTGCGCGCTGGCCGTCCCGCACCGCCCCGGCTTCCACCACCTCCTCGCGCTGGACGCGGGCCGGCTCTCCCACACCGTCGACTTCCGCGCGCACGAGCTGGCGCCGGGCGACTGGCTGTGGGTACGGCCGGGCCAGGTGCAGCACTTCGGGGACCTGACGGAGGCGGCGGGCGTCCTCGTGCTCTTCGAGTCCGGCTTCCTCGATCCGGCGACAGCCACGGCGGCCCGTCTGGAGGACTGGTACGGCCCGGCCGTGCGGCATCCGGAGGAGGCGGCCGGGGCGGCGACGCGGGCGGCGCTGGACCATCTGCACCGCGAGTTCGGCGCGCTGTGCGGGCTGCCGCTGGAGGCGCATCTGGAGGTGCTGCGGCATCTGCTGTCCGTACTGGTGCTGCGCGCCGCGCACTTGGTGCGGGACGTCGCGGACGACGCCGGTGACTGCGCGGCGACGGCGACGTTCCTGCGCTTCCGGGACGCCGTCGAGCGGGACTTCGCGGCCAGTCGGCGGGTCGCGGACTACGCCCGGGCGCTGGGCTATTCGCCGCGTACGCTCTCCCGCGCCGCGGAGGCCGCCGCCGGGATCGGCGCGAAGGAGTTCATCGACCGCAGGGTCGTACTGGAGGCCAAGCGGCTGCTCGCGCACGGCGACCTGCCGGCGGCCGGGATCGCCCGCCGCCTCGGCTTCGAGGACGCGACGAACTTCAGCAAGTACTTCCTGCACCGGGCGGGCGTCACGCCGATCGCCTTCCGGGAGAGCGTGCGCGGCAGCGCTTCCTGACCGTACGGGCGGCGGTCACGAGGACTCGCGGACGACCAGCTCCGTCGGCAGGACCAGCTGCGGGCGCTCGCGGGAGCGTTCGGCGATCTCCTCGATCAGGACCCGGGCCATCGCCCGGCCCATCTCCTCGATCGGCTGCCGCACACTGCTCAGCGGCGGGACCAGGTGGCGCGCGACGGCCGAGTCGTCGAACCCGACCAGCGCCACGTCCTCCGGCACCCGCCGGCCGCGTTCCCGCAGCACCGCCAGCGCCCCCGCCGCCATCACGTCCGAGGCCGCGAAGACCGCGTCCACGTCCGGGCGGCGGTCCAGCAGCGCGGCCATCGCCCGCCGCCCGCCGTCCTCCGTGAAGTCCGCCGGGACGATCAGCGCCTCGTCCGGGTCGTGCCCGGTGTCCTCCAGCGCCTGCCGGTAGCCGGCCAGCCGGCACTGTGCCGCGTACATGTCCGGCGGCCCGGCGATCGTGGCGATCGTCCGCCGGCCGCGCTCCAGAAGGTGCCGCGCCGCGGCCCGGGCCCCGCCGGTGTTGTCGGAGTCGACGTACGGCACGGTCTCGCGGGCGGAGCGGCGGCCGCTGAGCACCGCGGGCAGCTCCAGCCGGGACAGCAGGTCGGGCAGCGGGTCGTCCGCGTGCACGGAGACCAGCAGCACGCCGTCCACGCGGTGCGCGGCGAGGTACTGGCCCAGCCGCTGCCGCTCCTTGGGCGTACGGACCAGGATCAGCAGCAGCTGGAGGTCGGTGTCGGCGAGCCCGGCGCCGACCCCGCGGATGATCCCGGAGAAGTACGGCTCGGCGAACAGCCGGGTCTCGGGCTCCGGGATGACCAGCGCGACGGCGTCGGTACGGTCCGCGGCCAGCGCGCGGGCCGCGCCGTGCGGTACGTACTCCAGCTCGGCGATGGCGCGCTCGACGGCGGCGCGCGTACGGGGGCTCACCCGGGGCGAGCCGTTGACGACCCGGGAGACGGTGCCCCGGCCGACGCCGGCCCGCGCCGCCACCTCCTCGAGCGTGGGGCGTCCGCCGCGCCGACCACCGCGCCCTGCCGCTGCCATGGCTGCCTCCGGACTCCCGGCCGCGAATGTATGCGGCCATTACACAGCGGAACGCGGCGGAACGGCGGAAAGCGGCACCAGATCGGTGCGGTGCGGAACAAGCGGAAGCGCGGGGCGCAGCGGCCGTGGGGGGGGGTGGGG
>NZ_JBEPFC010000260.1:0-4836 GCF_040301705.1 Streptomyces sp. NPDC000151
GCGGACGCGGCCCCCGCGTCATCGCCCTCGGGCCGCGCGGTGCCGTCGCCCGCCGGGGCCGGCGGCTCCGGGGCCTCGGCAGGGGCGGGGGCGCCGGTGGGGTGGTCGGTGTTCACAGGGTGCTCCAGTCGTGGTCGGGATAGCGGTGCACGGGCGCGGAGACGTCGTCCAGTGCACGCCGGATCTCGTCAGGAAGACTAAGGGTCTCCACTGACAATGCCGCTCTGAGCTGCTGCGCCGTGCGTGCGCCGACGATCGGCGCGGTCACGCCGGGGCGGTCCCGCAGCCAGCACAGCGCGACCTGGAGCGGGGTGACGGCGAGGCCGTCCGCCGCCGTGGCGACCGCGTCGACGATGCGTCCTGCGGCGTCGTCGAGATACGGCGCGACGAACGGCGCCAGGTGCGCGGACGCACCGCGCGAGTCGGGCGGCGTGGCGTGCCGGTACTTGCCCGTGAGGACGCCGCGGCCGAGCGGGGAGGCGGGCAACAGGCCCAGCCCGAGGTCGAGCGCCGCGGGCAGCACCTCGCGCTCGACGCCGCGCTGCAGGAGGGAGTACTCCATCTGCGCGCTCGCCAGCCGGGCGCGCACGGCCGGCGCCGCCAGCTGCCAGGTGGCGGCCTTGGCGAGCTGCCAGCCGGAGAAGTTCGTGACGCCGACGTAGCGCGCGCGGCCGCTGCTGACGGCGGTGTCCAGGGCCTGCAGCGTCTCCTCCAGCGGCGTCTCCGGGTCGAAGGCGTGCACCTGCCAGAGGTCGACGTAGTCGGTGCCGAGGCGCTCCAGGGAGTCGTCGAGCGCCGCGAGCAGGTGGCGGCGCGAGCCGTCGACCCTGCGGTCCGCCTCCAGGACGCTGCCGGCCTTGGTCGCGATGACCAGGTCACGGCGGGGCACCAGGCCCTCCACGAGCCGGCCCAGGAGGTACTCGGCGCCGCCGTCGGCATAGACGTCGGCGGTGTCGACGAGGGTGCCGCCCGCCTCCCAGAACGTCTTGAGCTGGTCGGCGGCGTCGCGGTCGTCCGTGTCGCGCGCCCAGGTCAGCGTGCCCAGGCCGAGACGGGACACGCGCAGGCCGGTGCGGCCGAGGTGCCTTTGCTCCATGGGCCCTGAGATTACTGGCCCGTCCCGGACTTGCGGGGACCTGTGGACAACCCACAGCGCGGCGCTGTCCGGTGCACCTCTTACGCAGTGCGCGGGGCCCGCGTTACAGTCCCCGAGCAGCATCATTACCGATGAGTAATTCGATGGATCGCCACCGCGTTCCGATGGATCGCCACCGTGTCCGGTGCGACCGGTGAACCGCGGTGTCCGGCGCGACCGGCGACCGTCGAAGCCGACGAGTGAGCGTCATCGATGAGTGAGGGAGCCGCATGAAGCTCGGGATCAACCTCGGCTACTGGGGTGCCGGTATGGACGGGGACAACCTCGCCGTGGCACAGGAGGCCGACCGGCTCGGGTACGCGGTCTGCTGGGCGGCGGAGGCGTACGGCTCCGACGGGCCGACCGTGCTGTCCTGGGTCGCCGCGCAGACGGAGCGGATCGACGTCGGGTCGGCGATCTTCCAGATCCCGGCGCGCACGCCCGCCATGACGGCCATGACCGCCGCGACGCTGGACTCGCTGTCGGAGGGCCGTTTCCGGCTCGGGCTCGGCGTCTCGGGGCCGCAGGTCTCCGAAGGCTGGTACGGCGTGAAGTTCGACAAGCCGCTGGCGCGCACCCGGGAGTACGTGGAGATCGTCCGCAAGGCGATGTCCCGGGAGCGGCTGTCCTACGAGGGCGCGCACTGGACGCTGCCGCTGCCCGGCGGGCCGGGCAAGCCGATCAAGCTCACGGTGCACCCGAAGCGCGAGCGCGTCCCGCTCTACATCGCGGCGATCGGGCCGAAGAACCTGGAGCAGACGGGCGAGATCGCCGACGGCGCGCTGCTGATCTTCCCGGCCGCCGAGCACCTCCAGGACACGGCGATCTCGCACCTCCGGGCGGGCCGGGAGAAGGCCGGGCTCACGATGGAGGGCTTCGACGTCTGCCCGACGCTGCCGCTGGCCCTCGGCGCGGACAAGGACGTCGAGGCGCTCGCCGACACCTTCCGCCCGTACACCGCGCTCTACGTGGGCGGCATGGGCAGCCGCAAGCAGAACTTCTACAACCAGCTGGCGCGGCGGATGGGCTACGAGCAGGCGGCCGCCGACATCCAGGAGAAGTACCTGGCCGGCGAGAAGGACGCGGCGGCGGCCGCCGTCCCGCACGAGCTCATCGACTCCACCACCCTGCTCGGCTCGGTGGAGCGGATCGCGGAGCGGATGCAGGCGTACGCGGCGGCCGGCGTGACCACGCTGACGCTGTCGCCCGCGGGCTTCACGCTGGAGGAGCGGATCGCCGCGCTGCGGGCGGGCACCGAGGCCCTGGAGCGGGCCGGACTGGCCTGAGAGCCTGCGCCTGACGGTCTGCGCCTGGAAGTCCGCGTCGGAAAGTCTGCGGCCGTGGTGGGGGCTCGGGGGTCTTCCCCGCCACGGCCGTCACACAGCACAACGCGCCGACGCCCGGGGTGGTTACGCCCCGTGCACCGCACGCCGGTCCATCGTTCGGGCGAGTTCACCGGGCCCCGTGTTGCCGGAGACAGCACACCGCACTTGACTTTTCCTTTGCGGGTGTCCTGTTCGAAGTGGCGTCCTGGAGGTCCGTCGATGCTCACGGCGAAGAGTCTGTTCCAAGAAATCCTGGACCACGACGAGTCCTTCCGGCTGTTCTGCTCCATCGCCGCGAGCGGCGAGTCGCAGGGCGGCTGGGAGAACGGGCGGATCGCCGCGCTGGTCCCGGAGAGCCAGCGCGCGATGGCCCCGAAGGTCGCCCGGCACGGCGCGGACGAGGAGAAGCACGGCCGGATCTTCAACGCCCTGCTGCGCCGCCGCGGGCTGCAGGCCGTCGCGGTCCCCGCGGCCGCCGACTACACGATGCTCCTGGAGCGCCGCGGCATCGGGCTCGCGCACGAGAAGCTGCAGCGCGACGAGCCGCTGACGGAGCCCGACATCGTCGCCTACCTGGCGCACAGCCGGGTCACCGAGCAGCGGGCCGCCGAGCAGATGGCGCTGCTCAAGAAGTACTTCGGCGACCACCCGGAGGTCGGCAAGGCGGTCCGGATGATCGCCAGGGACGAGGACAACCACCTCGCGTACTGTCACGAGGAGCTGCTGCGGCTGGCCGGTGCCGGACACGACGAGGAGATCCGGCGGGTCCTGCGGGAGAGCGTGCGGACCGAGATCGCCGTCTACCGTGACGTCAGCCTCGCGGTGATGGAGCGGATGGGCCACATCCTGCGCTGGCCCCGGGCGAAGCGGGCGCTGCTCACGGCCGGCATCCACGCCGTGTACGCCTACGAGCGGGCCTTCGGGTGGCGGCGCATGGTCGGCCTTCGGATGCCCGAGAAGCCGGACGCCTTGGGCGGCCCGGCCTCGACGGCCCCGGAGTTCGCCTGACGCCCCGGAGGCCGCCCGAGGCGCCATCGTACGGACACGCTCCCCACAGCCCCAGGAGACGCAGCCCCGCAGCCCCTGAAGATGCAGCCCCCGCAGCCGCAGCGCCTACGTACGCAGCCCTACAGCCACTCGCGTCGCTTGAAGAGGCGGTACAGCGTCACTTCGAGGGCGGCCATGACCAGCAGGCACGCCGGATAGCCGAAGGACCACTTCAGCTCGGGCATGTGCTCGAAGTTCATGCCGTAGATGCCCGCGATCATGGTCGGTACGGCGGCCAGCGCGGCCCACGCCGAGATCTTGCGCATGTCGTCGTTCTGCCGCACGCCCATCTGCGCCAGGTGCGCCGAGAGGATGTCCGACAGCAGCCGGTCCATGCCCTCCACGGACTCGTTGGCCCGCGTGAGGTGGTCGTCCACGTCGCGGAAGAAGGGCCGCGCCCGGTCGTGCACGAAGGGGACGCCCGGGTTCTGCAGGCGCGCCATCGGCTCGGCCAACGGTCCCGTGGCGCGCCGGAATTCCAGCACCTCGCGCTTGAAGGCGTAGATCGTCTGAGCGGTGCTCCGAGTGTTTCCGCCGCTCTTGGTGTCCGTGCCGGCCGGCGCGAAGACGTCGGCCTCCAACTCTTCCAGGTCGAGCTGGAGTTCCGCCGCCACGTCGATGTAGTGGTCGACCACCGCGTCGCTGACCGCGTACAGCACCGCCGTCGGGCCCTGCTTGAGGACGTCGGGGTCGTGTTCCAGGCGCGCGCGTACGGAGGCCAGCGGGCTGCCCTCGCCGTGCCGCACGGTGACGACGAAGGAGTCCCCCATGAAGAGCATCAGCTCGCCCGAGCTGACGCTGCCCTCGGAGTCGTCGTACACGATCGGCTTCAGCACCATGAACAGGGAGTCGTCGTACACCTCCAGCTTCGGCCGCTGATGGGCCTTGAGCGCGTCCTCCACGGCCAGCGGATGCAGTGCGAACTCCTCGCTGACCTGCTCGAACTCCTCCGCGGTCGGCTCATGCATGCCGAGCCACAGAAAGGAGTGCCCCTCCGCGCGGGCTTCGTCGAGCGCGGTGGAGTATCCCGCCGGCTTCTCGATCCGCCGGCCGTTCCGGTAGATGGCACAATCCACGATCACACGGGGCATTCTCGCTGCCGGGCGCCACTCCTGCCAGGGCGGCCCCCGGGCGGCCCGTCCTCCGCTCGCCCCGTGGGCCCCGTGCTCCGCTCGCCCCGTAGAACGTAGGGTGGCGCCATGCCCACGCTGCTCCTGGTACGGCACGGCCGCTCCACCGCCAACAATTCCGGCGTCCTCGCGGGGCGCACGCCCGGCGTCGCCCTGGACGAGCGCGGCGTCGCACAGGCCGCCGCGCTGCCCGGCCGGC
>NZ_JBEPFC010000261.1:0-4800 GCF_040301705.1 Streptomyces sp. NPDC000151
GCCGCCCCGGCGCAGCCCGCGGCACCTGCCGCGAAGCCCGCCGCAGCTCAGCCCGCACCTGCCAAGGCCGCACCGGCCAAGGCCGAGGCGAAGCCCGCTGCCAAGGCCGCTCCGAAGGCGGACGCCAAGCCCGCCGCCGAGGCGCCCGCAGGCCCGGAGTACGTCACCCTGCGTGGCCCCTCCGCCGCCGTGGCGAAGAACATGAACGCCTCGCTGGAGCTGCCCACGGCCACGTCCGTGCGCGCCGTTCCCGTGAAGCTGCTGTTCGACAACCGCATCGTCATGAACAACCACCTCAAGCGCGCCCGCGGTGGGAAGGTCTCCTTCACCCACCTCATCGGGTACGCCATGGTGCAGGCGCTCAAGGCGATGCCCTCGATGAACTACTCGTTCACCGAGAAGGACGGCAAGCCCACCCTGGTCAAGCCGGACCACATCAACCTCGGCCTCGCCATCGACCTGGTGAAGCCCAACGGTGACCGCCAGCTCGTCGTCGCGGCCATCAAGAAGGCAGAGACCCTGACCTTCTTCGAGTTCTGGCAGGCGTACGAGGACATCGTCCGCCGCGCCCGGGTCGGCAAGCTGACGATGGAGGACTTCACCGGCGTCACCGCGTCGCTGACGAACCCCGGCGGCATCGGCACCGTGCACTCCGTGCCGCGCCTGATGCCCGGCCAGGGCCTCATCATCGGCGTCGGCGCCATGGAGTACCCCGCGGAGTTCCAGGGCACCTCGCAGGACACCCTGAACAAGCTGGGCGTCTCCAAGGTCATGACGCTGACCAGCACATACGACCACCGTGTGATCCAGGGCGCCGCCTCCGGCGAGTTCCTGCGCATCATGAGCCAGCTGCTGCTCGGCGAGAACGACTTCTTCGACGACATCTTCAAGTCGCTGCGGATTCCGTACGAGCCGGTCCGCTGGCTGAAGGACATCGACGTCAGCCACGACGACGACGTCACCAAGGCGGCCCGGGTCTTCGACCTGATCCACGCCTACCGGGTGCGCGGCCACGTCATGGCCGACACCGACCCGCTGGAGTACCGCCAGCGCAAGCACCCCGACCTGGACATCACCGAGCACGGCCTCACGCTCTGGGACCTGGAGCGGGAGTTCGCGGTCGGCGGCTTCTCCGGCAAGTCGATGATGAAGCTCCGCGACATCCTCGGCGTGCTGCGCGACTCGTACTGCCGCACCACCGGCATCGAGTACATGCACATCCAGGACCCCAAGCAGCGCAAGTGGCTGCAGGACCGCCTGGAGCGCCCGCACACCCCGCCGGAGCGCGAGGAGCAGCTGCGCATCCTGCGCCGCCTGAACTCCGCCGAGGCGTTCGAGACCTTCCTGCAGACGAAGTACGTCGGCCAGAAGCGCTTCTCGCTGGAGGGCGGCGAGTCCGTCATCCCGATGCTGGACGCGGTCATCGACTCCGCGGCCGAGTCGCGGCTGGACGAGGTCGTCATCGGCATGGCCCACCGCGGCCGGCTGAACGTCCTCGCCAACATCGTCGGCAAGTCCTACGCGCAGATCTTCCGCGAGTTCGAGGGCAACCTCGACCCGAAGTCGATGCACGGCTCCGGCGACGTGAAGTACCACCTGGGCGCCGAGGGCACCTTCACGGGTCTCGACGGCGAGCAGATCAAGGTCTCGCTGGCCGCCAACCCCTCGCACCTCGAAGCGGTCGACCCGATCGTCGAGGGCATCTCCCGCGCCAAGCAGGACATCATCGGCAAGGGCGGCACGGACTTCACGGTCCTCCCCGTCCAGCTGCACGGTGACGCGGCCTTCGCGGGCCAGGGTGTGGTCGCCGAGACGCTGAACATGTCGCAGCTGCGGGGCTACCGCACCGGCGGCACGGTCCACATCGTCATCAACAACCAGGTCGGCTTCACCGCCGCGCCGGAGTCGGCCCGCTCCTCCATGTACGCCACGGACGTGGCCCGCATGATCGAGGCGCCGATCTTCCACGTGAACGGTGACGACCCGGAGGCCGTGGTGCGCGTCGCGCGCCTCGCCTTCGAGTTCCGCCAGGCGTTCAACAAGGACGTCGTCATCGACCTGATCTGCTACCGCCGCCGCGGCCACAACGAGTCGGACAACCCGGCCTTCACGCAGCCGCTGATGTACGACCTGATCGACAAGAAGCGATCGGTGCGCAAGCTCTACACCGAGTCCCTCATCGGTCGCGGCGACATCACGCTGGAGGAGGCCGAGCAGGCGCTGCAGGACTTCCAGGGCCAGCTGGAGAAGGTCTTCACGGAGGTCCGCGAGGCCACCACGACGCCGATGGCGCCCGAGGTCCCGCAGCCGCAGGCCGAGTTCCCGGTCCACGTGGACACCGCGGTCTCCCAGGAGGTCGTCAAGCGGATCGCCGAGTCCCAGGTCAACATCCCCGACCGGGTCACCGTCCACCCGCGCCTGCTGCCCCAGCTGCAGCGCCGCGCGGCCATGGTCGAGGACGGCACGATCGACTGGGGCATGGGCGAGACCCTGGCCTTCGGCTCGCTGCTGATGGAGGGCACCCCGGTCCGGCTCGCCGGCCAGGACTCCCGCCGCGGCACCTTCGGCCAGCGCCACGCGGTCCTCATCGACCGCGAGACCGGCAACGACTACACGCCGCTGCTGTACCTCTCCGAGGACCAGGCGCGGTTCAACGTGTACGACTCGCTGCTCTCCGAGTACGCGGCGATGGGCTTCGAGTACGGCTACTCGCTGGCCCGTCCCGAGTCCCTGGTGATGTGGGAGGCGCAGTTCGGTGACTTCGTCAACGGCGCGCAGACCGTCGTCGACGAGTTCATCTCCTCGGCCGAGCAGAAGTGGGGCCAGACCTCCGGCGTCACGCTGCTCCTGCCGCACGGCTACGAGGGCCAGGGCCCGGACCACTCCTCGGCCCGCATCGAGCGCTTCCTCCAGCTGTGCGCGCAGAACAACATGACCGTCGCGATGCCGACGCTCCCCTCCAACTACTTCCACCTGCTGCGCTGGCAGGTGCACAACCCGCACCACAAGCCGCTGGTCGTCTTCACCCCGAAGTCGATGCTGCGTCTGAAGGCCGCGGCGTCGAAGACGGAGGAGTTCACCACCGGCGGCTTCCGCCCGGTGATCGGCGACGGTTCGGTCGACCCGAACGCGGTCCGCAAGGTGCTCTTCTGCTCCGGCAAGGTCTACTACGACCTTGAGGCGGAGCGGCAGAAGCGCGGTGCGAACGACGTCGCGATCGTCCGCATCGAGCGGCTGTACCCGCTGCCGGGCAAGGAGCTCCAGGCGGAGATCGCCAAGTTCCCGAACGCCGGCAAGTTCCTGTGGGTCCAGGAGGAGCCCGCCAATCAGGGCGCCTGGCCGTTCCTCGGCCTGAACCTGATCGACCACCTGGACCTGGCGGTCGGCGCCGACATCCCGCACGGCGAGCGTCTGCGCCGCATCTCGCGGCCGCACTCCTCGTCGCCGGCCGTCGGCTCCGCCAAGCGCCACCAGGCCGAGCAGGCCCAGCTCATCGCGGAGGCGTTCGACGCCTGAGCCACCGGCGCCGCGACACCTGAAAGGGCGGGGCTCCACCGGATCACTCCGGTGGGGCCCCGCCCTTCTGCTGTCCTCAGATCGTCAGCGGCTCGAAGTCGCGGAGCTGGTACGGCGGCAGGTCGGCCTCGGTGGAGCGGGTGTTGTGGGCCAGGTCCAGCGTCCACGGGTGGCTCGGGCCGACCGCCGCCTCCATGGCGGGCAGCGCGCGGCCGAGGGAGCCCAGGGCCGCCGCGCGGTCGCCGGCCGCGAGCAGCGCCAGCGCGTGATTGGCGTCGCTGCCGACGGTGTACGGGTGGGCGGGTCCGAGCAGCTCGCGGTAGGCCGTGTACGTGAGCTCGGCCGTGGCCAGGGCCCGCTCCGGGTCGCCGGACTCGCGCTCCAGGCAGCCGAAGCCGGCGGCGGTCATCAGGGTGAGCGGGTTCCGGCGGCCGAGCAGCCGCACCGCCCGCTCCAGCAGCCGCTCCATGCCCTGCCGGGCCCGCTCCCCCTGCCCGGCGGCCCGGCGGCAGAGCGCGAGGCCGTGTCCGGCGCGCAACGACTGGGGGTGGTCGGCGCCCAGGACGCGGTGGTGGCTGCGCACGGTCCGCTCCTGGAGCTCCAGCGCCGCCTCGACGCGGCCGGTGAGCCGCAGGTCGGTGGCGTAGTGCAGCTCGGAGTAGAGCGTCCAGGGGTGGCCGGGCGGCAGGACCCGGCGGCGCGCCCGCAGGGTACGCAGGTCCAGCTCCAGGGCCTCGTCGTAGGCGCCGAGCAGCCGCAGGGAGACCGCGGTGTTGTTCTGCGCGGCGAGGGTACGGGCGTCGCCCGCGCCGAAGGTCTGCCGGCTGCCGTCGAGCACGTACCGGGAGAGTTCCAGGGCTTCCTGGAGGCGGGCGAGGCCACGCAGGTCGGCGGCGAGGCCGGTGGCGGCGCGCAGGATGTCGGCGTCCGGGGTGGAGCCCCGGCCGAGCAGCCGCTCCAGCGCGGCTCGGTCCAGTTCCTCGCAGGCCGCGTACTGTCCGGCGGCGCGCAGCAGGTTGGTGTGCTCGTGCAGCAGGTCCAGGCGGCGCGGGTGGTCCTCGGGCAGGAGCCGCCGCCAGGTGCGGTCCGCGCGCCGGACGAGGGCCAGGCCGGTGTCCTGGACGCCCGCGAGGTAGGCGTAGCGCAGGCAGTTCAGTACCGGACGCGCGGTCTGTGCGGGGTCGGCCTCCAGCGCGCCGGAGGGCAGCAGGTGCGGCAGCAGCGCGGCGTACGCGGGCCAGTCGGCGGGTTCGTCGGGGTGGCCGGGGTCGGCGGCGGCGAGCG
>NZ_JBEPFC010000262.1:0-4759 GCF_040301705.1 Streptomyces sp. NPDC000151
CGGAGCGGGCGGCAGCTGGCCCTTGAGCGGGCCCCACTCGTTCGGGTCGGGCACGCCGGGCGGCAGCATCTGGCGGCGCTTGGGGCCGCCGTGCTCGGACTCGCCCGGCTCCTTCGCGCCCGGCCACGCCTTGGCGACCCGCGCGGCGAGCACGAAGTCCTTGCGCAGCGGGTGGCCTTCGAAGCCGTCGGGCAGCAGCAGCGGCGCGAGGCCGGGGTGGCCCGTGAAGTCCACGCCGAACATCTCGTGCGTCTCGCGCTCGTGCCAGCCCGCGCCCGCGTACACGCCGATGGCCGTGGGCAGCACGGCCGCCTCGTGCGGCACGGTCGTCCGTACGAGGAGCCGCCGGATGTCCCCGGTACGGGATACGTCGGCGACGTGCGCGCAGACGCGGAACCCGGTACCGGGCTCGTCGACGGCACTCAGCCAGTCGAAGTACGTGCAGCCCAGGGCGTCCCGGGCGGCGGTCAGCGCGTCGGTCCAGGCCGTGGCCGGTACGTCCACGGTGAGCAGGCCGTATGCCTCCTCGGCCGTGGCCCCGGCCCCGAAGATCCGCTCGGCCGGCTCCGGCAGCCACCCCACGGGCGCCGCGGGCGCGGCTTCGGGGGCAGCTTCGGGCGCGCCTTCGGGGGCCTCGGCGGGCGCCCCTTCAGGTGCCGCGGACGCCCCTTCAGGTGCCGCGGGCTTGCCTTCAGGTGCTGCGGGCGTCGCCTCTTCGGGCGTGCCCGGCTCGGGCGACCGGTCCGTCATCGGGTGTCCTCCCCGGTCTGCTCGGACGGCGGCTGCTCGGTGGTCGGCTGCCCGGGCCCGGCGGCGGGCGGCGCCGGCGGGGCCACCAGCCCGCTCCGCAGCGCCTTGGCCGACGGCCGGCCCGCGCCCTTGCCGGTCTTCCCGGACTCGCCGCCGTGGCCGTACCGCTCCGCCAGCGACTCCTGGGCGATCTTCTCCTGGAGCTTGAGGATGCCCTGCAGCAGCGCCTCGGGGCGCGGCGGGCAGCCCGGTACGTACACGTCCACCGGGATGATCTGGTCGACGCCCTTCGTGACGGAGTACGAGTCCCAGTAGGGGCCGCCGCAGTTGGAGCAGGCCCCGAAGGAGATCACGTACTTCGGCTCGGGCATCTGTTCGTACAGCCGCTTGACCGCGGGCGCCATCTTGTCCGTGACCGTGCCGGACACGACCATCAGGTCGGCCTGGCGCGGGCCGGGCGCGAACGGGATCACGCCGAGCCGGATGAAGTCGTGCCGCGCCATGGACGCGGCGATGAATTCGATCGCGCAGCAGGCGAGCCCGAAGTTGAAGACCCACAGGCTGTAGCGGCGGCCCCAGTTCAGGACCACCTTCATCGGTTCGGGGGCCAGGCGGGCCAGCGGGCCGAGGCGGCGCGGCTCGGGCAGGAGCTCGGGGCCCGGCGAGGCTCCGTTGGCCGCGGAGGCGGGGGTCACGTCCATTCCAGGACGCCCTTCTTCCATGCGTAGAGCAGGCCGACAGCGAGGAAGCCGAGGAAGATGAACATCTCCACCAGCGTGATGCCGCCGAAACCGGGTGCGGCGAAGACCGTCGCCCAGGGGAACAGGAAGATCGAGTCGACGGCGAAGATGACGTACAGGAACGCGTATACGTAGTAGCGGACCTGGGTGTGTGCCCAGCCCTCCCCTACGGGGTCCACTCCGCATTCGTACGTGAGCAGTTTCTCGGGTGTGGGCACCACAGGCCGCATCAGGCGTGCGGACCCGAAGGCGACGGCCACGAAGAGCACGCCGATCACGGCGATGAGCCCGACAGCCGAATAGCCCTGGAAGTAGTCCGCGGCGCTGATGGTGCGTACGGTCGCGTCCGGCACGTCCGCCCCTCGCTCCCTGACTGCTCGTGTGCAGCGGGCCGCCTCGTACGCGCCGTACGCGCCGGGCCACCCCTCTGCAACCGCTTTCGCCGAAATTTTTCGACGATCTGTACTGACGGGAGTCTAGGCCCTGCGGGGGCGGGGCCCATCAGTCCCACCGGCGGGGAGGTGGGGATATCCCCACTTCACCCCACCTATCCACCCCATGGTCGCGGGCCGTGCGGCCCGGCAAGCTGGCCCGTATGACGGTGACCTCCGCCCCGGGCACGCGCCCCCACGAGGGCCACGACGACGCATTCGTCCTGGTTCCTCCCCCGCCCCGCCCGCCCCTGAGCGCCTGGACCTGGCGCGAGATCACGCACCTGCTGTCCAACTTCCCGCTGGACGTGACGGCCTTCGCGCTGCTGGTGAGCTGGCTGGCGGCGAGCCTGGGCCTGTCGGTCACGGTCATCGGGCTGCCGCTGCTCGCGCTGGTCCTGGGGGGCTGCCGGCAGTACGGGAGGCTTGAGCGGGCCAGGGCCCGCGCGCTCCTCGGGGTGCGCGTCGCCGAGCCCAGTCCGCCGCGCGCCCTCGAACGGGGCTTCTTCCCCTGGCTGTGGGCGCGCCTGAAGGACCCGGTCGGCTGGCGGCACGCGCTCTACGTCTTCGTACGGCTGCCGTGGGGCGTGCTCAGTTTCGCGCTCACCTTCGTGTCGCTCTTCGTGGCCTGGCCGGCGCTGCCCTGGGTGGCGCGCGGGCTGACGAACGTGGACCGCGCGCTGATACGGGGGCTGCTGTCGCCCTCGGACGAGCTGGAGCGGCGGATCGCCGAGCTGGAGTCGGGGCGCGGGGCGGTCGTGGACACCGCGGCGGCCGACCTGCGGCGCATCGAGCGCGACCTGCACGACGGGGCGCAGGCCCGCCTCGTGGCGCTCGCCATGGGGCTGGGGCTGGCCAAGGAGAAGCTGCTGGAGGACCCGGACGCGGCGGCGCGAATGGTGGACGAGGCGCACGGCGAGGTGAAGCTGGCCCTTCGGGAGCTGCGCGACCTGGCCCGCGGCATCCACCCGGCGATCCTCACCGACCGCGGCCTGGGCCCGGCGCTCTCGGCGCTGGCCGCGCGCTGCACGGTGCCCGTCACCGTGTCGGCGGACATCGCGAGCCGCCCCGCGCCGGCCATCGAGGGCATCGCGTACTTCACGGTCTCCGAGCTGCTGCAGAACGTCTCCAAGCACGCCCAGGCGCGCAGCGCGTCGGTCGACGTGTGGCGGGCCGAGGACCGGCTGCTCATACAGGTGCGCGACGACGGACGCGGGGGCGCACGGCTGGACGCGGGGAGCGGGCTGGCCGGCCTGTCCGAGCGGCTCGGTTCGGTCGACGGGCTGTTCGTCCTCGACTCGCCCACGGGCGGGCCGACGCAGATCACGGCCGAGCTGCCGTGGCGCAGCGCGCCGTAGCGGGCGCTGCCTCCGGAGGCGGGCGCACCGCCTGAAGGCGGCCTATCCAGGCGGGGAAAGCCCCGCCGCTCATCAGTAGAACGGATGAAACGAGACGCCATGGACACCGCATACGGTTCGCCGTCCCCTGCGCCGCACGCCTCCGAAGGCCGCGGCCCGCACCGCGTCCCCTTCGTGCTGCGCGCGCCCTTCGCCGGCCGGACCTGGCGGGAGTTCCTCTATCTGCTGCTCAGCCTGCCGATCGCCATCGTGATGTTCACCTACGCCGTCACGATGACGTCGCTCGGCGCGGGCCTGCTGATCACGTTCCTCGGCATACCCGTACTGGCCGCGGGCCTCGTCGGCTGCCGCGGACTCGGCGCGCTGGAGCGCGTACGGGCGCGTGCCCTGCTCGGCCTGGAAGTGCGCGCTCCCGAACCGGTCCGCGCCACCAAGCCGAGCCTGATGGGCCGCATCGGCGCGGTGCTGAAGAGCGGCACGTCCTGGCGGCACCTCCTGTACTGCCTGCTGCACTTCCCGTGGGCGGTCTTCGCGTTCACCGTCTCGGTGACGCTGTGGTCGCTCGGCTGGAGCCTGTTCACGTACCCGCTGTGGCGCTGGACCTTCCCGATGTACCTCGGCCGGGACGGCATCCAGCTGTTCGGGGACGGGACGCACAGCATGTATCTGGACACCCCCTTCGAGATCGCCGTGACCAGCGTCGTCGGGCTGCTGGTCGTACTGGTCTGGGGCGGGGCCGTGCGCGGCCTCAGCCAGGTGGACCGGTTGCTGGTGCACGGACTGCTGGGCCCGTCCCGGCTGGCCGGCCGGGTCACGGAGCTGGAGTCGGACCGTACGGCGGTGTCCGAGACCGCGGCCGCCGACCTGCGGCGGATAGAGCGCGATCTGCACGACGGGGCGCAGGCCCGGCTCGTGGCGCTCGCCATGGATTTGGGGCTGGCCAAGGAGAAGCTGCAGGAGGACCCGGAGGCCGCCGCCCGCATGGTGGACGAAGCGCACGGCGAGGTGAAGATCGCGCTCCAGGAGCTGCGCGACCTGGCCCGCGGCATCCACCCGGCGATCCTCACCGACCGCGGTCTGGACCCGGCGCTCTCCGCGCTCGCCGCGCGCTGCACGGTGCCGGTGCAGGTCAGCGTGGATCTGACGGCGCGGCCCGCCGCGGCGATCGAGGGGATCGCGTACTTCACGGTCTCGGAGCTGCTGCAGAACGTCTCCAAGCACGCGCGGGCGAGCGGCGCGTCGGTCGATGTGTGGCGGGCCGAGGACCGGCTGATCGTGCTGGTCTCCGACAACGGCCGGGGCGGCGCGCACACCGGTTCCGGCAGCGGCCTGGCGGGCCTGGCCGAGCGGCTGGACGCGGTGGACGGGCTGCTGGTCATCGACTCGCCGGCGGGCGGCCCGACGGCGATCACGGCGGAGCTGCCCTGGCGCGACTGACGGCGCGGCTGACGGCCGACTGACGGCGCGGCTGACGGCCGGC